>CAZMMB010000065.1:0-8004 GCA_964567325.1 uncultured Oscillospiraceae bacterium | reverse complement strand
TCTTTATATATAAGTATCCCATTTTGCCCTAGTAGGTGTGTCTACTGCTCTTTCCCGTCAAATCAGACAAGCTACGACCAAATAGAAAAATACCTTTGGGCCCTGGAGCAGGAAATAAGGTTCGCAGGAAAAGAAACTTTAGAAAAGGACCTTTACCCCGAGACTGTTTATGTGGGTGGGGGTACACCAACAGTATTAAAGGAGAAGGAATTAGGAAGGCTGTTGGATGTAATTGGGGATAGTTTTGACCTAGGTAAAAGCCGCGAGTTTACCCTAGAGGCCGGTAGGCCTGACACGATTACGGAAGCAAAATTAAGGATTGCTAAGGAAAAAGGGGTGGATAGGATAAGCATCAATCCCCAGTCTATGCATCTGCCTACCCTAAAGGCAATAGGCAGGAACCACAGGCCCGAAGATATATTTGAGGCTTTTAAGATAGGCAGAAGGGTAGGTTTCAATGTGATAAATGGCGATTTAATTGCCGGGCTCCCCGGTGAAGGGGTTGATGATTTCCGGAAAAGCCTAGAAACTTTAATGGACCTGTCCCCTGAAAATATAACCATTCATACCCTGGCAGTTAAAAGGGCCTCTAAACTAAAGGGGGTTGATGAGTATTATAGCTATCGACAGGGGGCTAATGAGAAAAAAATGCTAGACCTTGGCCAGGAAGCACTTACATACAGGGGTTATAGACCCTATTACCTCTATCGGCAAAAACAAATGGCAGGAAATCTAGAAAACGTAGGCTATGGTTTTCCCGGTAAAGAATGCATTTATAACATGAGAATTATGGAAGAAAATCAAACAATACTTGCCCTGGGGGCAGGAGGAATAAGCAAGGCATATTACCCATTGGAAAACCGTATAGAGCGCATACCAAATGTAATAAATTATGAAATATATATCAAGCGCATCGACGACATGATAGAACGAAAGAGGAAAGGGATATTCAATAGTTGAGGAGGAATCTAGTGTCTAAAGTATTTAAAAGAACGGATATGTGTGGGGATTTAAACAGGAGTCATATTGGAAAACGAGTTGTTCTGAACGGTTGGATACAAAAAAGAAGGGACCTGGGCAGCCTTATTTTTTGTGATCTTCGTGACAAAACAGGCCTTGTTCAGATTGTATTTAACGAGGATGTTCCAAAAGAACTGTTCGAAAGAGCTGATAAGCTTAGGAACGAATTTACTGTGGGTATAAAAGGAATAGTCAAAGAGCGTCAATCAAAGAATAAAGACCTGGCTACTGGGGATGTAGAGGTGTTCGCAGACGAGCTTACTATCTACTCATCGGCTGAAACTCCTCCAATATATATTAAAGATGATGATGAGGTAAGCGAAAGCCTGAGAATGAAATACCGCTACCTGGATCTCAGGAAGCATAAGATGCAGAGAAACCTGGCCTTTCGTCATGAGATAAGCAGGTTGACCAGGGATTTCTTCCAGCAAAATGGATTTACTGAGGTTGAAACCCCTATGCTTATAAAGCCTACCCCGGAAGGGGCTAGGGATTATCTGGTGCCCAGCAGGGTGAATCGAGGAAAATTTTATGCCTTACCCCAATCCCCCCAAATGTTCAAGCAACTCCTTATGGTTGGGGGAACAGACAGGTATTTCCAGATAGTTAAATGCTTTAGGGACGAAGATTTAAGGGCAGATAGGCAGCCTGAATTTACACAAATTGATTTGGAAATGTCCTTTGTGGACATCGATGATGTGATAGAAATTCAGGAGGATTTTCTTAAAAAACTGTTCAAGGACTTGATGGATGTAGAGATTTCATTACCCCTTCCCAGGCTAAACTACGATGAAGCCATGAACCGCTTTGGTAGTGATAAACCCGATACCAGGTTTGCTTTTGAATTGCAATCATTAAATCATAAGGTGCAAGATTCAAGTTTTCCTATCTTTGCTGACGCAATAAATGCTGGTGGAGATGTAAGGGCTATTAATTTCAATGAATGCAGCAAAAGTTTCAGCCGTAAAGACCTAGACCGGCTCCAAGATGCAATCAAGGTCTTTGGTGCAAAGGGTCTGGTTTGGATTCGTGTAGAAGAGGATAGGATAAATTCATCCATAAACAAATTCTATGACCAAGAAGGTTTAGAAAATCTTGTCTCAGACCTGGATGCCAAGGCCGGAGACCTGTTGCTGATTGTAGCAGGCTCTCCAGCAGTAGTCTTTGACAGCTTGGGCTATTTGAGAAAGGAAATTGCAGAAAGG
Source organism: uncultured Oscillospiraceae bacterium (assembly GCA_964567325.1). Taxonomy (GTDB): domain Bacteria; phylum Bacillota; class Clostridia; order Peptostreptococcales; family Anaerovoracaceae; genus UBA1426. The sequence goes on along the minus strand of CAZMMB010000065.1, from coordinate 5,779 downwards.
CTCAATCTTATTGACGATAAAAAGTACAATCTCCTTTGGGTTGTTGATTTCCCCCTCTTGGAATACGATGAGGAATCAAAGAGATATAAGGCCATGCACCATCCCTTCACATCCCCGAAAGAGGAGGATATTCCCCTGCTTGATACCAATCCAGGCAAAGTAAAGGCAATGGCCTATGACATCGTATTAAACGGTGTGGAACTGGGCGGTGGTAGTATCAGAATTCATGACAGGGACCTACAAAGTAAAATGTTCGATGTTTTAGGTTTAAGCAAGGAAGAGGCAGACAATAAATTTGGTTTTTTGCTGGAGGCCTTTAGGTATGGCACCCCACCTCATGGGGGTATAGCCTATGGTTTGGACAGGTTGGTTATGTTGCTCTTAAAGGAAAATTCCATAAGGGAGGTCATAGCCTTTCCAAAAAACCAGGCTGCCGAATGCACCCTGTCCGGTGCACCTTCACCAACCACGGGGGAACAATTGGCCGAACTGGGTATAGAAGTTAAAAAGGACGAGTGATGGAGAATATTGGTTTAATCGGCGGTACCTTTGACCCCATCCATTTTGGTCATTTGATTCTTGCAGACCAGGCAAGAACTGAGGCTGGACTGGATCGCGTTATATTTATGCCTGCTAAGACATCCCCTTACAAGGTCAGTAGGAAGTGTGTTAGTGAGAAACAAAGATACAAGATGGTCTCTATTGCCATTGAGGATAATCCGGATTTTGAAGTATCAGACCTGGAGTTAAAAGGCGAAGATATATCATATACTTATGAAACATTAATGAAACTGCAAGCCCAGCTAGGTCCCGGTAAGCAAATTCACTTTATCTGTGGCACGGATGCATTTATAGGGATGGGTGGATGGAAAAACAGGGAGAAGCTGCTGGCAGGCTTTCCTATAATTGTGGGTTCTAGACCCAGGTATAGGGACAGGGCAAGGGATGATATGATTGAGATATTTTCCAAGGAGTATGGGGCCCGGATACAAAGAATCCACATGCCTAAAATCGACATCTCATCTACGGACATTAAATCAAGACTTCTGGCAAATAGGTCTATACGATACATGGTCCCCCAGCCGGTGTTGAAATACATCCAATCTCAGGATCTTTACAGAAACTTGTAAGGAGATGGGGCTTGTGATAAAATGAATAGTATTAAATTTACAGAATTGCGAAGGACTATAAAGAAGCAAGTCCCTGAAGGCCGGAGGAGCCATACTGAGGGTGTTGTCTCTGTATCGGTCAAATTAGCGAAACGATATGGTGCAAATATCCATCAAGCCGAAATAGCTGCATTGAGCCACGATCTGTTTAGACAAATACCTTCTAAGGAAATGGAGGCTTGGGCTAAGGAATTAAATGTAGACATAGAAGAGGAGTCCTCCATTGAGATAGTCCATGGAAAATTGGCGGCTCAGGCCCTAAAAATTTATTTTCAAATATGGGATGAAGATATTATAAATGCAGTATCATTCCATACGACTGCCAGAAAGGGAATGTCCCTACTGGAGAAGATTATTTTTGTAGCTGATGCAATAGAACCGGGCAGGACCTATCCCGGTGTTGACAAGCTGAGGAGGCTGGCCTATATAGACCTAGATGAAGCATGCAGGATGGTAATAGAGAATACCATTAATTATTTGGAAAATAAAAGTTGTAAAATACATGAGGATACATTAATAGCCAAAAAGTATTTTCAAAGAAAGAAAGGAGAGAAGATGAATAATAAAGAGATAGCACTGAGGGTTGCTAGCGTGCTTGCTGGAAAAAAGGCTAAAGATTTGCTAGTCATAGATGTTGTTGACAGGTCATCTTTTGCGGACTTCCTTGTTATAGCCACAGGGGGTTCAGATCGGCAGGTGGGTACTTTAGCATCAGAAGTGATAGATCGAATGGCTGAAGAAGGAGTTTTTGCAAAGAATGTTGAAGGTAAGCAGAGCTCCGGATGGATACTTATGGACTATGGAGATATTATAGTAAATATTTTTTCCGAAGAGCAAAGGAGTCGCTATAACATAGAAAAAATATGGGGTGATTGTTGCTTTTTAGATATAGAGGAATGAAATACACCAGGACTGACGGAGGATTAAGCCAAGATGGATCAACAATATAATTTTAAAGAAATTGAGAAGAAATGGCAGAAGTATTGGGAAGATGAAAAAATCTTTAAATGCACTGAAGACGAAGATAAGGAGAAATACTACCTTTTGGAAATGTTTCCATACCCTTCAGGCAAGCTACACATGGGTCATGTGAGAAACTATTCTATTGGAGATGTGGTTTCTAGATACCTCACGCTTAAAGGGAAGAATGTCTTACACCCTATGGGCTGGGATTCTTTCGGACTCCCTGCGGAAAACGCAGCGATTCAGCATGGTGTACGTCCTGATATATGGACTTTAAAAAATATAGAGGAAATGAAGGACCAGTTGAAGACCTTAGGCCTAAGCTATGATTGGGACAGGGAACTAGCCACCTGTCAACCAGATTACTATAAATGGATGCAGTGGATTTTCATTCAGTTTTTTCAAGCTGGACTTGCATATAAGAAGAAAAATCCAGTGAATTGGTGTTCTTCTTGTCAGACCGTCCTTGCCAATGAGCAGGTTGTAGATGGGGCTTGCGAGCGCTGTAACACTTCTGTCATAAAAAAGGATCTGGACCAGTGGTATCTGAAGATAACAGATTATGCAGATAGACTCTTGAATGATTTAGATAAGCTGGATGGGTGGCCGAACAAGGTTAAACTTATGCAACAGAATTGGATAGGGAAAAGTATGGGTGCCGAAGTTGATTTTCCTATTACCGATACTGATAAGAAATTGCGGGTATTTACAACTAGACCCGATACCCTTTTTGGGGTAACCTACATGGTTCTGGCACCGGAGCATCCCTTTGTGATAGAGCTTACGGCAGGCAGTGACTATGAGAAAGATGTAGATGAGTTTGTAGAAAAACTTCAACACATGAGCGAGATTGATAGAAGGTCGGGACATGAAAAGGAAGGTATGTTCATAGGTTGTTTTGCCCAAAACCCCATGACGGGGAAGGATGTCCCCATATATATAGCTAATTATGTGCTTATGGATTATGGTACAGGGGCAATTATGGCTGTACCCGCCCATGATGAAAGGGACTTCGAATTCGCAAAGAAGTATGACCTTCCTGTAATTCCTGTAATCGATCCACCAGACCCTGAAATAGATCTTTACGATTTAAAAGAGGCCTTTATCTCAGAAGGAAGGATGATTAATTCAGGCGATTTTAATGGGCTGGAAAGTTCCCAAGGGATAATAAAAGTTTCACAGTATTTGGAAGATGAAGGACTGGGTAAAAAGACCGTAAACTATAGGCTAAGGGATTGGCTCATATCGAGACAGCGTTATTGGGGTACACCCATTCCTATGCTTTATTGTGAAAAATGCGGTTGGGTCCCGGAGAAAATTGAAAATTTACCTGTGCTTTTGCCCAAAGATGTGGAGTTAAAAGGGAAGGGGAAATCTCCATTAAGCACCAGTAAGACCTTTTCCCAGGCCACATGTCCCAAGTGCAATGGAAAGGCAAGCAGGGAAATTGATACAATGGATACTTTTCTGGATTCATCCTGGTATTTTTTAAGATTTACAGATGCTAACAACGAAAATGAAATCTGGAATAAGAAAAATGTAGATTACTGGATGCCTGTAGACCAGTATATAGGAGGGGTGGAACATGCCATTCTCCACCTGCTTTATGCCAGATTTTTCACCAAGTTCCTCTACGATATAGGATATTCTCCCTGTCAGGAACCTTTCACAAATCTTTTAACCCAGGGTATGGTATTAAAAGATGGATTTAAGATGTCCAAGTCTAAAGGTAATGTTGTAAGCCCTGAAGATATAATTGACAAATACGGGGCAGATACGGCAAGATTCTTTATACTTTTTGCCTCTCCGCCAGAAAGGGAGCTGGAATGGTCGGAAGCAGGCGTAGAAGGAGGCTATAGATTCCTAACTCGCGTATACCGTCTGGTATATGAGTTGAGGGATGTTATTGCTGATGCCGATGAAAAATATCTTATAGAAAATCCGGTAGACAAGGAATTGAATTATGTGGTCAATGCCACAATCAAGAAGGTTACAGAGGATCTAGCTAGTAGATTTAACTTTAACACAGCCTTATCTGCCATAATGATATTAGTCAATGAACTTTACAAGTATAAGGCGGAAGCCCATATTAATAAAAATTTACTACGCTATTCTATAAACTGTCTTATTGTAATGCTATCACCCTTTACCCCCCATATTTGCGAAGAGATGTGGCAACATATTGGTAGCCCTGATACCCTTAGCCGTGAAAGTTGGCCTAAGTGGGATGAAGAATCAATCTTGAAAGATGAAATAGAAATTGCCATTCAAATAAATGGGAAGGTTAAGGAAAGAATAATGATAGGCAGTGGCCTGTCAAAGGATGACTTTGTAGCAGAAGCAATGAACAATGAATGTGTAAAAGCTTTACTCGAAGGAGAAAAGTTGATTAAAACAATCCCTGTACCGGGTAAGCTTTTGAATTTCGTGATAAAAAAATAAAGAAAGGAAGATGATTTGAAAATAACTGAAAATTTTAAGGAGGGGCAAGGAGTTAAGTTGATTCCCTTGGGGGGTTTGAATGAGATCGGTAAAAATCTAACCGTCCTGGAATACAAAAATGACATCCTGATTATTGATTGTGGCCTTTCCTTCCCTGATGACGAAATGTTCGGCATCGATATTGTAATTCCAGATTTTAGCTATTTGGAGAATAACAGGAAAAAGCTCAGGGGTATTGTTTTGACTCATGGCCATGAGGACCATATAGGAGCTATACCCTATCTTTTTAAAACTGTAGATGTACCAATATATGGAACTAAGTTGACCTTGGCCCTGGTAAACAGCAAGCTCAAGGAGCATGGGATCAAAGCTAAATTAAACACTATAAGACCAGGCCAGACCTTCAAAGTAGGTGATTTTAAAATAGAGGCCATAAGAACTACCCATTCAATTGCTGATTCGGTCTGCCTAGCTATCGACACCCCTGCAGGAATGATATTTCATACTGGAGATTTCAAAATAGACTACACACCCCTTCACGGTGAACCCATAGACTTTCACCGCCTTGCAAAATTAGGGGAAAAGGGCGTACTTCTCATGCTGGCAGACAGCACGAATGCTGAAAGGAAAGGTTATACCCCTTCGGAGAGAACTGTTGGGGTTGCCCTGGAAAACATTTTTCGGAACTCAAAGACAAGGATTCTCATAGCCACCTTCTCATCAAATGTGCACAGGGTTCAAAAAATTATTGACACGGCTGTAAAGTTCAATAGGAAGGTTGCTTTGTCAGGGAGAAGCATGATAAATGTTGTCAACATTGCCAAGGAAATTGGTTACTTGAAAATACCTGATAATGTCTTAGTGGATATTAATAAAGCCAAGAATATAAAAGATGGCCAATTAGTCATAATTACAACGGGTACCCAAGGGGAGCCAATGTCGGCTTTATCGAGAATGGCTACAAATGACCACAAGGCTGTGCAAATTAAAAAAGGTGATATTGTAATTCTGTCCTCAACCCCTGTACCGGGCAATGAGAAAACAGTGGCCAATGTAGTCAACCGTCTCTTTGAAAGAGGGGCTGATGTAATATACTCTGACATTGCGGATATTCATGTTTCCGGTCATGCGGCTGAGGAGGAGTTGAAGCTGATTCATTCCTTGATTAAGCCGAAATATTTTTTGCCTGTTCATGGGGAATACCG
>CAZMMB010000064.1:1058-8142 GCA_964567325.1 uncultured Oscillospiraceae bacterium | reverse complement strand
GCTACTCATCCTCATTATAGCATAACCATTCGTATGCCATTCCAAATGTGAAAAGATATCCTATCATTTGGTAGGACTGTGCACTAGCCATAACTGTATGCATTATACTATAAATTCCAAATATTCGCACCCATTTTCAAGCTGTATTTGGCCTGCTTAAAGATAGCCGCTGCTTTATTTGCACGCTAGCCTCTAACAGTGCTGCTGTGCAAATATATATTGATAAAGGGAAAATTGAATTCAGCGCTTTTTTGGTTTACAAGGCGCAAACCAAAACCAAGTACAAGTACAAGATTTCGGGTTTCGCAGTGTTCGTATGGGTCTTTATGCACTACTTGTATAAAGACACCAATATTGCTGTATATATCCATGAATTCATGAATTAAATTCCACACTATTTGTATTTTTTCTCAAGTGGGTGTGGACAGTACTCGTAACAACTGCCCTACACATCCTTGCCTTCTTGGCATCTCAAACCATATGCCTGCCTTCCTTCGCCTAATAGTCAATATCCCAGGTCTTTCAAAACTCGGGCTAGTGTGGCCATTCTTTCCCCCAGTAGTTCATCATCCATGGCCAAGGCGTCCCTGAATAACCTTATGTCCTCTTCAATATTATCATTACTAGTGCACACCTCCACTGTCATAGCGTCCCCCTGCATTCCCACCCTATCAATAATTGGGTTTTCCGGATCGAACAACTTGGGAAACCTGTAGGCCTCGCGAAAGAATTCTTGAGATCTGCATATAAAGATTGCCAGGTCAAGCACCCTGTGTAGTGGCAATTCCTCTGATTGCCTTGACCATTTCTCTCCAGTATGCCTCCACACCTTTGCCGAAATATCAACCTTCCCTCTATCGTTCCATTGTGCCAAACCCAAAGACAATCCCTTGGCATCTGAACCATATGCCTGTCTTCCATCAATGTTCTCATAATTCTCTGAGACGATAACCGGTTTGTGTTTCAATGTTGTTGGAATTTTCATCTTTCCCCTGTATGATGTTTATAAAAAACATCATAGCCTCCTTTTTTTAATATCATAATCAATTTGACCCCTTAGTTAGTAGGCCACCATTTAATAGCTAACCACCTTAGAAGTTTAGTAAATTAGTATCTAAGTAAGTCACTAATTTAGTAATTGAATAATTCCACTATATCACTAAAACATGCACTTTGCAATCCATTTTCAACGCTATTTAAACGCGTGTCCCCATAAAACTACAATGGGGCGACGGTCGATACCGGTTCAGTAGGGAAATTGGGGAGAAAGTTTAGCCAAAAGGCCTCACTTCTCGGTTTTGGCTAAACTATTCACAGGCCGCAGGGGCCGCCGAGTGAAACCGAGGGAAAATGTTTAGCCAAAAGGCCTCACTTCTCGATTTTGTCTAAACTATTCACAGGCCGCAGGGCCGTCGAGTGAAACCGAGGGGAAATGTTTAGCCAAAAGGCCCTACTTCTCGGTTTTGGCTAAACTATTCCCAGGCCGCAGGGGCCGCCGAGTGAAACCGAGGGAAAATGTTTAGCTAAAAGGCCTCGCTTCTCGATTTTGTCTAAACTATTTAGCCGATGCAGCAACTTTTTCCGGTTTCATGCGCTAGCGGTGTTATCTTACAGAAATTTGTATGAAGGGATTTTTGCCAACGATTGCTTGACACTAACAATAGATAATTGTGATTTGATTTTAAACAGGAGTAAGGATATAATATCAATAAATCTAGCGAGGCGAGGAGGCCCTATGAAAGAATATCACATAGTAGAAGTGTCCTGTATGAACATGCGCCGTTGGGGCAGGCAGGCCCTAAAAGGTAATTGGGGAATTGCCCTGTTGGCAACTATCTTGTTTTCTGCTTTAATAAGTATCCCTTTGCTGAGCTTTAGGTTCTTCTTACAATCAAATATTTTTGAAGATATTTCAAACCTGTATACTTTTCTAGTTACCGGGCCACTCAACCTAGGATATATTACATTTATAGTTTCATTATTTCGAAGGAAGCCTTCATCTCCTGCAGAAGTTTTCTATGGATTTGAGCACTTTTTTAAAGCCCTAGGCCTTATGCTGTTAATGAATATTTTAGTAATGCTTTGGTCACTTCTGTTTATTATACCCGGCATAATTGCTGCACTCCGATATGGAATGGCTTTCTTTGTCCTAGCAGATAACCCCAAGATGGGGGTCTTCCAAGTTTTAGCTGAAAGCAAGCGATTGATGTGGGGAAATAAAATGAAGTACTTCCTGCTCCAAATATCTTTTATGGGCTGGTTTATTTTGGCCCTCTTGACTGCCGGTGTAGGTCTAATTTGGCTTATGCCGTATCTTGTAGCATCGCAAACAGGTTTTTATGAAGTGGCAAATGGAAATTTGAAAGCCTTTCAAGGAGAACTCCCTTCGGATGATTTGGAAAACACTCACATATAGGCCCACCATCTACATATAATATTTAGGCTGGAGGGGTGTATAATGAAAAATATTGTAAGACATTATTTCCCGGGAAACAATACGCCTAGAGGGTTTTTTTCCTATTATAATAATGTTATAGATATAAAAAAGATGCAAAAAATTTCCTATCTTAAGGGTGGTCCCGGAACAGGGAAGTCAACCCTTATAGGAAAAATAGGGGCCGAGATGCTAGAAAAAGGCTGGTGTGTAGATTTTCTCCATTGCTCATCCGACTGCGACTCCTTAGATGGTATAGTAGCGGGTAAAAAAGGCATAGCTATAATAGATGGGACCCCACCACACGGAATCGATCCGGTTTATCCCGGTGCTGTTGATGAAATTATTAACCTGGGGGAATATTGGGATGAAAAATGCATAAGAAAAAATCGTAATGAAATCATTAAAATCAAAGACGAAACGGCCATTGAGTTCAGAAAGGCCTATAATTATTTGAGTGGGGCGGAAAACATTTATAACAATATGCAATATGAAAAGGGTAAGGAGATCAGCAGAAATGTAGAAGTGTCTGTTGCTGAGGAGATAATTGCAGATATAATGGAGGATGTAAAGAAAACAGGTTCAGTAGGCAAAGTAAGAAAACTATTTGCAACAGCAATAACACCCCAGGGGATAAAGAATTTCCTGCCACAGATAGTAATGAATTGTCAAAGAATTTATGTTATAAGGACTTCAGTGGCATCAGGATGTGAGCGGATATTGGACCGCATAGGGAAGGCTGCGGTAGACAGGGGTTTATGTCCAGAGGCATTTTACTGTCCTATTAAGCCTGATAGCAAGATTGACCATTTAGTAATACCAGAACTATCTATAGCGGTTACCATATCTAATGAATATCACCAGTTTGAAGGGAGATGCCCAGGGAGGAAGCTTACAACAATCAATTTAGGTGTGGAGGAAGATAAGGAAAATTGTAATGCCTACATGCAAACTATGGATGCCTTGATTAACGAAGCCATAACTTGTCTTAAAGCAGCAAAAGAAAAACATGATAGATTAGAGGCAATTTATATTCCATGTATGGATTTTAATAGAATGGATAGGCTCAAAGATAAACTTATGGCTTCTTGCCATTTTAAAAATCCGAATGTATAATTGTATAGCAAGCCAAAACACATTTAAAAAAGGAGAAAATCCATGAGTATGCTAGAGAAAAAATACCCTTATGTTGAAGTTGATTTAGGGAAACTTCGTCACAATATTGATACAGTTGTTAAAATGTGTAAGGACCAGGGGATTGGCATTGCCGGTGTAGTTAAAGGTTTTAATGGTATTCCCCAAACCTTGCCCTTATATCAAGATTCCGATTGTACATCTATAGCCAGTTCGAGGCTCGAGCACATTGAAGATGCTAGGAAGATGGGTTTGACAGGACCCTTTATGCTAATTAGGATACCTATGCTAAGCGAAGTACCTGATTTAGTCAGGCTGACAGATATAAGTCTGAACAGCGAAATCTCGGTACTGAAGGCTATAAATGAGGAATGTAAAAAGCAGGGTAAAACACATAAAGTTATACTCATGGTGGATCTGGGTGATTTGAGAGAAGGATTCTGGGACCATGATGAATTAATAGCCGCAGCCTTGCTAGTGGAAAATCAGCTAGACAAGGTGGTTTTGGAAGGTATAGGAACTAATCTAGGATGCTATGGATCGATAAATGCCACTCCAGAAAAAATGGAAGAACTCATTGGAAAGGCCAAAGCCATAGAAGAGGCTATAGGAAGGAAGCTTAATATTATTTCCGGTGGTGGGACAACCTCTTTTCCTTTGGTCGTTGAAAAAAAAATGCCCAGAGAAATCAATCATTTAAGGATGGGGGAGGGAATTGCATTAGGCAAGGACCTGGCCGATCTTTGGGGTTTAGATATGAGTTTTTTAAATAAGGATGTGTTCACATTAAGAGCTCAAATAATAGAACTTAAGAATAAACCTAGTTATCCAGTAGGAGAAATTTTCGTAGACTGCTTTGGCAACAAGGGTGTCTATGTGGATAAAGGCATAAGGAAGAGGGCAATACTAGGTGTTGGCAAGGTTGATTTTAGTCTAGATAGCCAGCTGGAGCCTAGATTAGAGGGTGTCGAAGTTTTAGGCAGTAGTAGTGACCATTTAATTATTGATGTGGAAGATTGTAAAGAGGACCTTAAAGTAGGAGATATCCTTGAGTTTGATTTGCGCTATTCTACCATGGTTTATCTCACCGCTTCCAGATATGTTAGATTGGAGATTAAAGAATGACATCATTTATCCCCTTGTTATTCGCCGGTGATATAAATGTATATAGTATGGCTAGGGCATTTCATGAGATTTATGGTATTAAGGCCCAGGTCTTTGGGAAATATCCTGCCTGGCCTTGCAAATCTAGCAAAATAATGGATTACACGCCCAACAGTCTGGTTGATCAGCAGGATACATTTCTGAATACTGTATTGGAATTCGCCAATCACCACAAGGATAGGACAATTCTACTGATTGGCTGTGGCGACAGTTATGTCCAGCTAATCAGCGCTAATATGGACAGGCTGCCAGACAATGTAATAGCCCCCTATATACCAATAGATATGATGAATGATTTAATCCACAAAGAGAAATTCTATTCTATGTGCAGTGAAAATGGAATAGACTATCCAAAGACTTACGTACATAGAAAAGAAATGGGCTACGATTTTAAGCTGGATTTCAAGCCACCTTATATTATTAAACCTTCAGATGGGATAATGTATTGGCGACACCCCTTTCCCGGCCAGAAGAAAGTTTTCAAGGAAGATAGCAGGGAGGCTTTAGAAAAAACCCTGGATGCAATATATAAATCCGGCTATAAAGACAGTGTAATTGTCCAGGACTTCATTCCGGGAGATGATACTTATATGAGGGTCTTGACAAATTATTCTGACAAGGAAGGCAAGGTTAAGCTCATGTGCTTAGGCCATGTGCTTTTAGAGGAACATACGCCCCATGGCATTGGTAATCACGCAGTAATAATTACCGAGCAAAACACCCAATTAGAAGACAGGTTTAGAGCTTTTTTAGAAGGCATAAGTTATGTAGGCTTTTCAAATTTCGATATTAAATATGACCAAAGAGATGGAAAATACAAGGTTTTTGAAATCAATACCAGACAAGGGAGGAGCAATTTTTATGTAACGGCAGCTGGCGCCAACTTAGCACAATATGCAGTGGAAGATCTAGTTTACAATCACCCAATTGACTACAGAAGCATAGAAAATGAGTTTCTGTGGATGGTTGTCCCCAAAAGACTAGCCTTTAAATATATTAAACAGGATATTTACCGTAAAAAAATGAAAGAATTGATTAGACTTGGCAGGGTATCCAACCCCCTGTATTACAACAAGGATGCAGGGATTTTAAGGAGATTGAATCTGCTTAAAACACAACTTTTCCATTTCTACAAATATAGGAAATACATGAGATGAATTCCACCTTTATAGTGGTGGTATAAGGGGATATGTTATGTGGCAAAAAGGCGATAAAGTATTGGGTGTATTGGGCGGTATGGGACCCTTGGCTACCCAATTATTCTATAGGATATTGATAGATATGACTGAGGCCTACAAGGACCAGGACCATTTGGACATGATAATACTCAACCATGCATCCATAATAGATAGGACTGAGGCTATAATGTCCGGCCGGATAGAGGACCTGTATGGGGGTTTGCGAGAGAATGTAAAGAAATTAGAGGAAAACGGTGTTACTGCAATAGCCATTCCTTGCAATACATCGCATGTCTTGATTGATAGGCTAAAAAAAGAGGTTGAAATACCTATCATCGATATGATAAGGGAAACAGTCAAGCATGTTAAACATAAAAAGCCGGAAATTAAGAAGCTTGGAATTTTGGCAACCGATGGAACCATATCCTGCGGGCTTTACCAGAAGGCTTGTGAAGAGGAAGGTTTAGAGGCATTTGTCCCCTCTAAGGAGGGTCAAGCCCTGCTGATGAATATTATTTATTATAGCATAAAGGGAGGTAAGCCAGTAGACTATAATGATTTCATAAAGGTCCAGGGCGAACTTGCTGCTGAAGGTTGTCAAGGGGCAATAATGGGATGTACTGAACTTTCTTGTGTAAAGGAAATCCTTGGACTCCCAAGCTATTATGTTGATGCCTTGCAGGTGTTGGCATATAGATCGATATCTTTATGCGGAAAAAAAGTTAAGGGAAAGCTATGGGAGTAAAGGAAAAATGAACCTGATAAGATATAATTTAGCTAAATATATTGAGCTGCTAGAGGTTGAAGAACTCCTTATGACCTGTTCAAATGTCATAGAGGCAGATTTGCAGAGGGAGGTTCTCCATATTTCCTATGATTCAAAAGATATGGTTGAGGGTGGGATGTTTATATGCAAGGGAGCCCATTTTCATCCCGACTATTTGGATGAAGCCATTGAAAAGGGGGGCTTCTGTTATGTATCTGAAAATATGTATGAACCGAATAAGGAGGGGGTAGCAGCTCTTATAGTAACAGATATAAGGAAGGCCATGGCTCTTTTGGGCAACTTCTTCTACAATGAACCCCATAGGCAACTTAAGCTGATAGGAATTACCGGTACCAAAGGGAAATCAACGACTAGCTACTATGTAAAAAGCATCCTAGACCATTACTT
>CAZMMB010000064.1:0-1048 GCA_964567325.1 uncultured Oscillospiraceae bacterium | reverse complement strand
GTGTGGATAAGCCAGCTTGTGCAATTTTGTCGGGGATAGATGTGGATGATGGTGTAATATCGGGAGAATCGCATCTTACAACCCCGGAGGCAATCATGCTCCATCGTCATTTTAGAAATGCTGTGGCCAGTGGCAGGGAATACCTGGTTATGGAGGTTTCCAGTCAGGCCTTAAAATATGACAGGACCCTAGGAGTGGACTTCACCGTAGCTTGTTACCTGAACATAGGAGAAGACCATATAAGCCCGATTGAGCACTGTGATTTCGATGATTACTTCGAATCAAAACTAAAGCTTTTTAATCAGTGCAAAACAGCATGCATTAACATAAATGCTGACCACGTTGAAGAGGTCTGCGAATCTGTTAATCCCATGGCATCAATAATTACATTCGGCACTAGCGAGGGGGCGGATGTATATGGATATAGAATAATAAGCAGTGGGGAGGGCATTGACTTTCATGTAAAAGCTGAGGATTTTTCTGCTGAGTTTAAATTGGGAATGACAGGGCTCTTTAATGTGGAAAATGCCCTAGGAGCAATTGCCATATGTAGGTCATTGGATATTCCCCTTAAGTTTATATATCAAGGTCTCCTGGCTGCTAGGGTACCTGGGCGAATGGAAGTCTTTAGGGGAGAGGATGGGGATGTTCTGGTGATTGTAGACTATGCCCACAACCGCATGAGTTTTGACAGGCTATTCACATCTACAATAAAGGAATATCCTAGCCGACCCATAATAGCCATTTATGGATGTCCAGGTAAAAAAGCCCTGGCAAGGCGGAGGGAACTTTCAGAGATAGCTGGTAGGTATTCATCAAGAATTTATATCACGGAGGAAGATGCAGGCGAAGAGGATATAATGGATATATGCCGTGAAATCGCCTTTCATGTCAAGAAGACCGCTTGTCCCTATGAGATTGTACCAGATAGGGGGGAGGCAATCAGGAGGGCTATTTCAGATGCCCGTGAGGACAATGCTGTAATTCTTTTAACGGGCAAAGGTAGGGAAACCAGGCAAAAGCGTGGGGTTGAATATATCGACTGCCC
>CAZMMB010000063.1:0-8275 GCA_964567325.1 uncultured Oscillospiraceae bacterium | reverse complement strand
AGACATTCGCTTGGGAGAATAAGGACTAAGATTAGCTATAATTACAATTATAGTCTTTCAGTTTAATTGAAAATCTAAATGCACGTATTAAAGTTTCATTAACAAGTGCAATTTCTTAGCCTATTGGTATATAGCATTCTATGCATACAAATTTTCAAATCAAAGCACTTGATAAGCCTTTTTTAGGGGATAATTATCCTGGTCATTAAACTACATGCTATGGATAGTGCCACCCTGTGGAGAACCGCTAAATGAAATGGGAGTGCGGTTCCCCACAGGGTTTGGACAAAGGCAAGGTTAAAATGCCTTGCCCACACTTTCCACAGCATCTACTGCTGTTAATGTTTTGCCTGTTAAGGAAAGATAAACACCTATATACATCATCAGATTATAACAGTATCGCTTTTCAGCAGATGTCATGAGGTAATCCGAATTTTCATATAAATCAGGTTGGCGGCCTGCCATGCTGCAATAAGGTCTCGAAGTGCATTTGATATGCTGTATCACTTCCACATCCCCCTTATGCTCCTTGGCGTTAAAAGCATGGCAGGTGATAGATAGCCAAGAGAGATGAACAGCGGATCTTGGCTATCTATCAAGCACATTGAAAGATGAAATCTAAAGATCTCACAAATAACCCTGAATTTTGCGCCTAAATTAGGGAAAAGTATTCTTGCCCTATCATAGATCTAGAGGCTTACAAGATGGACAAGAATACTCATCAGCTCTTGACGGCAAGGTTGAAATCCGATTTTTCCAATTGCATAATTGAAAATGGAGCAGTTACAATTGCATAAAATATTTTATTAATCTTATGTGCAGTTAGTTTTGTAACTAGCCTTTGATTGATTTCTAAACTATTTCCCTGCTTATCTTATTAAATGGTTTATATTATTGATTGTTTATATGCAACTCCCGGTAAAGAGAGCCTACATTTGTAATCTCAATTTTGATCTCAACTTAAACAGTGCTGCAGTTTTCAATTTTGCTTAATCTTTTAGTCCTTATTACCGATAACAAAAAATAGCGGCATGATCGAGGATCTAGTGTTTTGTTACCATGGGTTAGCAGGATTATCTGTGTGCGAAATTTAAATTAGAAAAGTTAATAATTCTAATCCTTATCCTAAGGCTATCAGCTTTCCAATTAATAGCTTTACTGGTTGGAAAAAGGCAAAATTATTTTAAACATATTCTGGGAAAATTGCTTTCACTGTTGAAAGCAACTTTCCCTGCCAAATACCCATTATTGAGCTGACTCACTGATGATGACAACTTATCTTTCAAAAGAAGTTAATTCTTTTTCTCACAAATTTCTTCTCGCAGTTTTACAATTAAATCTTCTACCACCATCTCTCCCAATTCACCCTCCTTGCTGGAACGAACGGAAACAGTCCCTGCTTCCATCTCTCTTTCTCCTATAATAAGAAGGTAGGGATCTCTTTGGTTTCTTGCCTCCCGAATTTTATATCCTATCTTTTCATTTCTGCCATCGACCTGAACTCTGAAACCCTCAGTCTTAAAATGCTTCTCCACCTCATGGGCATAATCATTGAACCTCTCTGTTACTGTGAGCAGCTTAACCTGTATGGGTGCCAACCACAATGGAAACTTTCCTGCAAAGTGTTCCGTCAGAATGCCAATGAAGCGCTCAATGCTTCCGAAAACAACCCTGTGAATCATGGCAGGCCTATGCTTCTCCCCATCCCTGCCCACATAGGTAAGATCAAAGCGCTGTGGCATCTGAAAATCCAACTGTACGGTACCGCATTGCCATGTTCTTCCGATGGAGTCCTCTAAGTGGAAGTCTATTTTGGGTCCGTAAAATGCTCCATCGCCTTCGTTGATGATATATTCCATACCTTTTTCTTCAAGCGCTTCCTTGAGAACAGCTGTGGCCATATCCCATTCTTCTAGCGAGCCCATGGAGTCCTCCGGCTTAGTAGAGAGTTCCACATGATATTTAAAGCCGAAAAGCTTATATACATAATCGATTAAATCTATAACTGCAATAAGTTCCTCCTTCATTTGCTCAGGCAACATAAAAATATGGGCATCATCTTGGGTAAATGTTCTTACACGCATAAGTCCATGTAGGGCACCGGAGAGTTCATGGCGATGGACCTGTCCCAACTCGCCTATCCGCATGGGAAAATCTCGATAGCTATACATTTTTCTCTTGTATGCCAACATGGCTCCTGGGCAGTTCATGGGCTTTATGGCATAGTTGCCCTCATCAATCTTAGTAAAGTACATGTTATTTTGATAATGATCCCAATGGCCTGATGTATGCCATAATTCTTCAGAAAGTATTAAAGGTGTCTTAATCTCTTCATATCCTCTTTCCTCATGAACTTTTCTCCAGAACGATTCCAGCTCGTTTCTTATTATCATGCCCTTAGGAAGGAAAAATGGAAATCCCGGTCCCTCTTCCATCAAAGTAAAGAGATCCATTTCTTTACCTATTTTTCGATGATCTCTCCTTTTTGCTTCCTCAAGCATATTAAGATATTCATCCAACATCTTTTGTTTTGGAAAAGATGTGCCATATATCCTTTGCAGCATCTTATTCTTTTCGTTTCCACGCCAGTAGGCCCCTGCAACAGATGTGAGCTTCAATGCTTTTACCGCAGCAGTGGATCCTTTATGTGGGCCGGCACATAGATCTGTAAAATCCCCCTGCTTATAAAATGAAATCACCGCATCTTCGGGCAAGTCGTTTATCAGCTCTACTTTGTAAGGCTCACCCATCTTTTCCATTAGTCTGATTGCTTCCTCCCTGGGAAGCTCAAATCTCTCCAAGGGAATATTTGCCTTTGTGATTTTCTTCATCTCCTTCTCAATGGCAATGAGATCTTCTTCGGAAAACCTATGTTCTAGGTCGAAATCATAATAATATCCATAATCGATAGATGGGCCTATCCCGAGCTTGGCTTCCGGAAAAAGGTGTTTTACTGCTTGAGCTAATATATGGGAACTTGTATGTCTAAATGCGTGGCTTTCCGGATTTCCTTCAAAAACCCTATATTCCTGCATGTTTTGTTCAGCGGCTTGTTGTTGACTCATTTCTAATCTCCTTTTCCCTAGCTTTATTACTTGTTAATCATTATATAATTCGTGTAGCAAAAATCGAGCTTTGTAATTATCATCAATATCAATCATATAGTATCAGTGGTTTTGACACAGGAGCCTATAAGTGGATCTGCTCACATTTGATCTGCTCACATCTGACCCGCTCACATCTGACCCCTTCACTATTTAAACATCAAGGATTAACATCGGTCATGCTTAATTGTTTATATATCAAATACTACCCGAAAGCATACCATCCTGCATTGCCATTTGCTCAAAAATAAAAAACCAAGCAAATGTAAACACAATGCTTGGGGCATGTCTGCGGTTCCACCCAAACTAATACTTCATTAGATAACGACAGTTTTTAAACTGCCGGCAACCCTCTTCGGGCGCTGCTCAGAGATGGTAACTCTTCATCGCATTTAGTATGTGCATTTCTTAATTTCTAATTATATTCAAACCTTAAGAAAAGTCAATCCTATTAATCATCTGGGTCATTTGAGCAAGGCAATCTTGGGCTTGCAAAAAGAATTGCATATAATGAGCAAAATTTACGGTTGTGTGTGAAAAAGTCAGCCGAAATGTACACACAAGTGTAAATTTTGTTCATATTGTATCATTTCAGGAGAAATATCCACACACGAACGCAAATTTTGCACCAAATATGCAAAAGAATTTGATTACATTATTTGTAATATAATCAAGGGCTATTAGCGATCTTCCCTCTATAGGTAATAGGCGCAGAAGGGTACCAAACGCCCCTGGTCGTACACATGCAGGCTACACCTTCTAAGCCTTTCAAGATCAATATTTCCCCTATCTTGAAAGGCCATGGCTGTCAGGGTGAAACAATGGGATTTAACCCTCTTTAGAAAACCGTCTAAAGTTTCTATGTCATCGTCATTGTCATCATCATCGTCATAGCCTTTATAATCATCTTTCTCCATCCTGACATTTTCAACAGCTGGTCTTTGCCATCTCCTAGCCACAAAATTACGGTTTTCCTCCGCAGTAACATATCCGCTATTTTCGCAACAAGCATCCTTTCTTTGTTTATGCAAAGGATAGAGACTTCGATTATTCATAACAATGTAATCACCGTGAAAACCGCATAAGGGATGATCACAGCGGGAAGGGCTTATGGAACCGGATGGGACTATATCACCTGCCTGTATCCTTATCTCCTCAAGCAACTCGTCTAATGTAAAGCGCATTTCATCGGTTGGAATTTGGGGTATCCGCCCAAAATAACTGACAGGTTGAAAGTGTACGCCGCGAACGGCAGGTGCCTCATCCACAGCATATCTGATTATATCCCCTATGCTTTTATTATTTACTCCCGGAACAATTGTAGGTACTAGGGTTACTCCGATATTTGCACTATTGCAGTTTTCAATTGCCCTTTTTTTCACCTCAAATAAATTACGCCCCCTTAACCTTCGATATATTTCATCGTCTATACCATCAAACTGCATAAAGACAAAGGAAAGTCCTGCATTAGCTAAGTTTTTAACATATACTTGACTTTCCGCCAATTTTATCCCATTGGTATTTAGTTGTACATAAGGGCAGCCAGCATCCTTTGCTGCAGTTATTATTTGGGGGAGATCCTCCCTCATTGTCGGTTCCCCGCCGGAAAGCTGAATTAGTGTTTCCCCTGGAACTGTGAGAGATTTCACTCTTTCTATGATTGTTTCTAAAGGAATTTCATCATCAATCCCCCCATCTGCAAAACAAAATGTGCAATTTAGGTTGCAGGCCTTCGTTATCTCTAGCAAAATACAGCAGCTGTCCTGCTGATGGTCATCACACAGGCCACAACCATGGGGGCAATTTTTATTTTCCCCTTCTTTTATGGTGGGCATATGGCCCCGCCACTCGTCCATGCTAACATAACCACGCCATATTATTGAAGAAAAGTCCCCGTGAATAGGGCAGGTTTTTTCTAGATAAATTTCTTTTCCATAAGCCACATGACTAGCAGGTATCCGCTTTAAACATTTGGGACACACACTGTAAGTCCGTCTTACCCTTCTCTTTATCATTGTATCCAATTTCTATCCAATTCTGAGTCATTGGGGGAAATATGGACATTCACTCCCAATACACATTTGATTTAGCCTAAACTGCCTGCAAATATATTTTTCTTTTCCAGGTCTTGGGAAACAGCCGAAATGTTTTACTGCTACTAGAATTGCAGTCATTGATTCCCTTTTGCAACAACGAGGGCCTCCAAATTTGCTAATAGCCTCTAGGGCCAATCCGGTTATGTGGTTTGCCCTACCCCTTTCCTTTATAGAATAAGGGGTGGTTTTGTGGATAATAGAATAAGCTATGCCTACACCGATGCAAGCACCACACGCCCCATGTGTACCGCACATACCTCCTACCGACTGTTTTCCCCTTCTTATCGCATCATCTATTAACTCTTCCTTTTTTTGCCTTGTCCAGTTCATATATGCTGCCACGAGAACAGCTGGAACGATGCTGTGATATTCTGGACCATTTATCTTCAAATTTGGTAAGGAAAAAACCTTTAACATTAAGGCCACTGGATTGCTTGAATTATCCTCCATACATATTATTTTTACATCCTGCAATATGCTTTCCCTATGACAATCATCACAGACATAGTGACCCTCCATACAAAAAACATTGGTTATTTCTTCTTTTCCACAGTAGTAACACTTAGCCATAAGGGCCTTATCTGGTGTGCAGAAAAGTTCATTTCCACATATCATACATCCTGAATTGAAGGCCCTACCAGCTATTATCCTGTTACCATCATCTATACTATCCATCCCTTTTACTTTCCATCTCTTTTACTTTCCATCTCTTTTACTTTCCATCTCTTTTACTTTCCGTCACCTTTACTATCCATCTCTTAAGCAAATCTTTCATCTAGAATTTTCACTTCGCCATTGGCGATAGTCTGTCTTACCGCTTCATCCAATGGAAGATTGTACAAGACACTCATTAAAGTCTTGATTACCCCGGAATGGGTCACTACAACTATATCTTGATTCTCGTCTTCATCTAGAATCTTTGCTATACTTTTAGCGGCCCTATATCTTAAATCATAGAAATTTTCGCTGTCATTATCTATCTTAAATCTTAATAGATTCTTTCCTCTTTCCTCATACCTTTCGGCTTGTTGCTCTTTGATTTCACTTATATAACAACCGTCCCATTGACCTAAAGACATTTCTCTAAGCCCCGGTTCTGACATGATTTCTATATTTTCTGCCAGTATCGTCGATATGATGCTAGCAGTCTCAGTGGCCCGCACTAAATCGCTGCTGTATATTTTTTCAATAGATAGCTTGTGACCCAAAAGTATTTTACTGACCTCTTCAGCCTGCCTCCTACCTTTTTCTGATAGTGGAGGATTGTATTGACCCAAAAATATTTTTTCCCTATGCTGTTGTATTTCACCATGACGAATTAAAAATAATCGCCGGTTAGTTAATCTATCTTGAATTTTTTCTTCTTTCTGACAAGCTCCTTCGACATTGGCTTTATAATATTTCAGGATTTCCTCATAGCTAGTAGGGGTATCCATATCAAGGACTACAGCCTCATAATTGGTATCCACCCTAATCATATTATCTTCGTGGCGAGATGTGATCCCCTTCAAACCCCTATCTCCACTGTAATCCATTATTTCATCGATATAGGCTATAGGGATAAGCAAGGGATGACCTTTTTTCCCTTTATAACAGGGAACGATAAATTCTCCCGGTATTTTCCTATGTTCTTCCACTATCATTTCTATTGCTTCTTTTGGAATAAGTGGATAATCTACGGGAATTAATAAAAATCCGCTAGTTAGGTCCTCGTTTCCTTTTGTTAATCCTGCTCTTATTCCGGCCTTAACCGATTCAAACATCCCTTTGTCATAATCTATATTATAAACTTCCATTAGATTATTCGCCTTCAAGACAGGCTGAAGGGCCTCCCTTTTGTATCCGCTTACCACAAGGATTTTTTCTATTCCAGCTGATTTAAGTGTATCTGCAATTCTTTCTAAACTTGTCTTTCCGCCGATATCTAGCAAGGGTTTGAATTTTCCCATTCGTGATGAATATCCAGCGGATAATATAATTGCTGTAATTTTATCTTTCTCCATGACCAGCCCTTACTTTTATCATTTCCGCAGCTATGCTTACGCCTATTTCCTCAGGAGTTTCTCCGTAAATCTGTATCCCTATTGGGGAATAAATACGGTCCAGTTCTTCCTGTGTAAAACCGTCTTCTTTCAATTTTTTCATGGTATCCGCCACCTTTATCTTACTTCCAATCATACCTATGTAAGCTGCTTTTTTTTCCAAGGCCTGCCTCAAAACAATATAATCATAACTATGTCCCCTGGTCATGATTACAATATAACTATTCTCATCGGTTTCAATGTCTTCAAAGGCCTTATTAAAACTCTTGATAAGCTCAATTCTATCTGCCTTATCAAATCTTTCCCTATTAGCATATTCCAACCTATCATCAACTACCGTAGTAGAAAAGCCGACATGGCGCAAAAGAGGCTCTAAGGCCAAGCCAACATGGCCGGCCCCAAATATAATAGCTGTATGCTTTGGCAATATTTCTTCCAAAAAAGATCCGGGGGATTCTGCATTTACATATTCAATAAATACATTTGCATCTCCCCCACACCGCATATCAAGACTATGTTGGTCCTCCGGTTTGAGTTTGAAATAATGGAGCCCTGATTCTCCTGTAGCAAATGTTTCCCTTGCTATTCTTTCAACTTCGGCTTCTAATATTCCCCCACCTACAGTACCATACCTGGTCCCATCTTTTCTCATGAGAAGCCAGGCACCCTTTTTTCTCGGTGTTGATCCACTTGTGTCTACCAACTTAGCAATGACGAAATCTTCGCCTTTTTCGATCAGTTGCTTCCCTATTTCATATACTTTTCTCACTTTGCCAACTCCCTTCCAATAGACTGTCTCAATTGAAGGTTAACATATGCGGAAGTACCTTGTCCATTCTTTTTAAAGGGCTCCCACAGGGACACGGGCCAGGTATCCACCTACTTATATCGCCAGTTTTATACCTGATAAGAGGCATCCCTTTTCTGGTTAAGGTGGTAAAAACCACTTCACCATATTCACCTTCTTTAGCGGGCTTTCTTGTTTTTAGATCAATTATTTCGAAATATAGGTCATTCTCCCTAGGGTGATAGC
>CAZMMB010000062.1:0-8287 GCA_964567325.1 uncultured Oscillospiraceae bacterium | reverse complement strand
GACTGCACCGCCTCCTCCAATTCGGATTAATATTTCGGATTCACCATAGTCTATTGTACTTAAAATAACTGAAGGCCGCCCCATTGACTCACCTTGAATGAATCTACAGCTGGAACCTGCATCAATCAGGGCATTTTTATACAAGTAATATGTCAAGGATCCATTTGCTGTACCGGTTGCAGCCTCCTCGTCTATCCCTACTGCTGGGGCAAAATTTCTACAATAGGCTGTGACTTGGGAGAAATCGCAGGTCCCCTGGCAGCATGTATCTCCAATTAGGCCCTCGCCCAGGGTAAATGCGTGGACTCCCACCACATTATATTTTTTCGATATAATGCTTAGGGCTTTGAAATCGGGATTTATTTCCATCAATGTTTTCTTGTTTTCAACTGGGAGAATGATATCTGACAGACCGGTGGATATTATCTCTGGATAAAGGTCCCATTCGCCCTCAAGGGATACCTGTACTGGATTTTTTATTCCCATAATTCCATACAAGTCCCTTATATCGTCGCAGTTCCTAATGATAGCCCCCGATTCCGGCATAGCCATATCCATCATAACCATCTGCTTCTTTAACTCTACATTTAAATCCCCCGCCCCTGTTTCCGCTAAATAACTACTGTTATCCTTCAGGTCGCCTTCTTCAAGAAGTGCATAAAAAGCCCCCACGGTTCCATGACCGCAAAGGTCGACTTCCTCGACTGGGGTAAAATACCTAAGTTTTAGCCTTCTGTCATCCAATCTTTTAACAAATACTGTTTCAGAATATCTAAGTTCGCCTGCAATTTTTTTCATTAATTCATCGGATGGGAAATTTCTTTCCGCTGGTAAAACGACCACTCCAGCAGGGTTTCCCCCAAAGATCTGGTCTGTAAAAGCATCAACAATATAGAATCGCATAAGCCACCTCCTTTAGCGGTATTAATCTAAGTATATGGTTTTGACAGGACTTGTCAATACAAGCAAAAAGCTGCCTTTCCTTAGAATAGCAGCTTGTAACATTGCTCATTATTATTAGACAGCCTCCCTAGGCTTATTTAACGTCTGTATTCTTCCTAATGCTTATGTTCGTGGCACACTGAGCCAGTGGATTTCAAGTCACCCTTGAGATAATCTTCTGCCGCAGTTCTTGCGTCTCCTGCTGCGCCGACTATTACTTCTATACCCTTTTCATTGAATATATCTACAGCACCACCGCCCATCCCACCAGATATTATTACATTAACCCCTAAATCATTTAGGTAGTTAGGCAGGAAACCCGGTTTATGACCAGGGTTATCAATCGATTCTTCCTTAACAATCCTTCCCTCCACCGCTTCATAAATATTGAAGTTTATGCAGTGACCAAAATGCTCAGTCACCGTTTCCCTTTCACTAGCAACTGCTATCTTTATCATTTCATCACCTATTGATTTGTCCCTTTCTTGACTTATTACATCCACTTCGGATTGCTGTTTGTCCATTTCCTGCGCAAACATCTCCCCAAGGGGATCCAGCCAATCCCCATCAAATAACTCTATCATTCCCTTGTCGCTTACTGCCGAAAGCCTGGGGTCTATTGGAATCTTGGCAAGAACTTTAAGATTATGCCTTTTTGCTATATCTTCTATGTGACTTTCCCCAAAAACATGATATTTTTTCCCATTGTCCGGACATAAGAAGTAGGACATATTTTCCACAAGGCCAATAACGGGAATGTTCATTCTTTCCGCCATCTTAACTGCCTTAGATACAATCATAGATACTAATTCCTGAGGCGATGTAACCACGATTATTCCATCTACAGCGATAGATTGAAAGACCGTCAGGGGTATATCCCCTGTTCCGGGCGGCATATCAACAAACATAAAATCAACATTATCCCAGACAACATCAGTCCAAAATTGCTTAACAACTCCTGAAATTACTGGGCCCCTCCAAATGACTGGATCAGTATCATTCTCCAAAAGCAGGTTGACCGACATGATATCAATATCCGTCTTTGTCTTTGCAGGGTAAAGTTCAAGGCCATTGCTCTGGGCCTTATCCTTTACACCGAACATCTTTGGAATAGAAGGGCCTGTAACATCTGCATCTAAAACTGCAGTATGAAAATCCATCCTGTTCATTGTTACCGCCAGCATGGATGTAACCAGAGATTTTCCTACCCCTCCTTTACCGCTAACTACTGCGTACACTTTTTTTACACTGCTCTTGTCGTGGAGTTTGGCCGAAAAATCAGTTTGTTCTTCCGTCCTGTCTGCACAATTCTCCGAACAGCTGCTACAACTTTGGTTGCATGTCTCACTCATGGTTTTAGCTCCTTTTTCTAAATTTCTAACTCACTGCCAGCACTCAAGTATTCTATATTGTCTCCCAAAATGGTTTTCAGGTGCTTATATGGTTCAATACCCGTACAATGGCCTGTGTAGTATTTTGATTTTGTGTTTAAAAGATATTGGCCTATCTTATCTAAGGCTTCAGTATCCTCGTATCTATTCTTGGGTCCTAAGGCCCGGCTGGAAAGATGAAATCCTCCTATTACATGGTCCGGCATCCGCCCTTTGAATTCATTGCACTGCTGTACTATATTGACAATACCATTATGGGCACAGCCGGTAACCAGCAGGATCTTTCCACCTTCATCTATTATTAAGTTTTGTTCATGACAGAAGTCATCTTCAATCATGCTACCTTCTATCTCTACTGTCAATCCCTTATTTGATTCAGGTTGAGGGACCTGTTCAACAGTATTCGTGAACAACTGTACCCCTAGGCTGATGAAGAATCGGTCAGCAGTCAAAACAATTTGTTTGTTGGATCTTAGTTCCTGGTCTAAACCGATGTATTCCATCTTTCCATTCTGACGCAGAGCATAATGCTTTTTGAAAGCTAATCTATGAATGAAAACCTCCGCTTTTTCATTTTGGTCCAAGAATGTTTTTAATCCTCCCCCATGGTCATTATGGCCATGGGAAATTATTAAATAATCTACATCGGAAATGTTAACACCAAGTTTTTTAGCATTTTCAAGAAATAAGGCACCAGCACCTACATCGAATAAGATTTTCTGCTTGCTTGTTTCGATGTAAAGACTTAGGCCATGCTCGCATCCAAACTCATCCGAAGCCACGGTATTCTCCACTAAAGTCTTGATAATCATTGGTGTTTACACACCTCCTTAATTGAACAATAGGTCAATAGTTTTGTTATAGAGCTCTCTTGTTGCCCTCCCCGAAGGGCAATCAAACTCGATTATAGACTTACAGCGATTTATAGCATCTACAGCAACAGGGTCATATGGAATCCGCCCAACATAGTCTATGTCATTTTTGCTACAGAAACTTTCAATTTTTTCTGCATTTATTAAGTTGGTATCGTATTTGTTTGTACAAACCGCAATTTTTACCCCGAATTGCTCAGCTGTCTTTATAATTCTTTCCATGTCACTGATACCTGATATAGAGGGCTCAGCAACTATTAAAACCATATCAACCCCACTTAAGGAGGCTATTACGGGACAGCCTATCCCTGGAGAACCGTCAATAATTGCCAAATCATCCTCTTTCAAATCCTCTGCTCTTATTTGTTTTTTAACTTCGGTCACTAACAAACCGGAAGTGCCACTTCCCATTTTCAACTTAGCTGTAGAGAAAAGCTGCTTACCATCCTCATATAACATAAGTTCACCATCTACAGCCTCTTTCATGGCGATAGCATCTACCGGACAGACAAACTCACAAACCCCACATCCCTCGCAGGCAAATGGATCCACCTTATAGCATCCATCAGCATCTACAATAATAGCATCAAATCTACAACTTTCCCTACATAAATCACACTGGGTGCACTGATCATTATCGATTTTGGCTTTATCAAGTCCGTAGTAATTACTTTTTTCCGGTTCCCTGTCCCAAGAGGTTACTAAATGAAGATTTGGAGCATCTACATCACAATCTGCGTAGGCTTTTGGGCTAGAAAGTTTAATAAAAGCACTTGCTATTGTAGTCTTGCCTGTGCCGCCTTTTCCACTAAGAATGAGTAGTTGTTTCATTTTTTACCTCCTGATTTTTTTGTGATCTGGAGTTTCTGGCACTTTGGACCACTTTATCTAAAAGCCTATCGAAAATCTCTTTGTATTTAGTGTCAACTTTTGCCACAATTTCAGCATCCGAATTCAATTTTCCAAGTTCATGATCGAAAGGAATCTTGCACAGAATCTCAATATTATTATCTATGCAATATTTTTCTGAAGGGTTATCCCCTTCCAGGCACTTATTGAGAACAACACCATGAGGCTTATCAAACAAGGTCACTAATTCATGAACCATTTTTAAATTGTGGGCCCCAAAAAGTGTAGGCTCGGCAACCAATATACAATAATCAACATCTTTGATACTTTCCATAACAATGCAGGCACTGCCGGGAGGGCAATCTACAAAGACATCATAATCCCCTTTTATTTCCTCCAACAAGCTTTTAATTATAGGAACGCCAGAAGCCTCGCCAGTGTTCATGATGCCGGTACAAACCCTTACGCTGTCGCTTACCCCGATTTCAACTCTGCCTATGGGCTTATCTTTTTCTGACAATGCTTTTTCAGGACATACTAATATGCACCCTCCGCAAGAATGACAAATTTCTTCAAATATTATCAACCTGTCTTTTATATACGCCAAGGCATTAAACTGGCAAAACTCAACACATTTACGACAACCGTTGCAAAGTTCATTGTCCACTATAGGAATTTTTACGGGAACATCTTCCCGCGCATTAATTTTAGGTTTAAAAAAAAGGTGGCCATTGGGCTCTTCCACATCACAATCTATATAAGAAGCCACTTGTGCCGCTACTGCCAAATTGACGGCAATTAAAGTTTTTCCCGTACCACCTTTACCACTGAGCACAGCAAACTTCATCTTAACCCCTTCCATGATTATGGAATCCCGGATGTATCTCGTTTAATTCCTTCAGCCTTTTCATCATGTAAGCATCGATGTTATTTTTAATTGATGTTCCCTCGGTCTTGTATATTTTTATCCCGGCTGATTTTAAAACGTCAGCTGCGTTCTCACCACACCTAGGGGCCAGGAGAACATCAGCCTTATTATCCACGATTAACTGAGCCGCTTTAATTCCTGCACCACCAGCGCTAGTGGCAGCTGTATTCTTAACGAAATTATCCTCCTTTGATTCTGTATCGTGAATTATATAATATGGTGCACGACCAAAGGACATACATACACCTGTTCCTGCTTTGTTACTATCTACCGGCATTGCTATTTTCATAATGACCTCCTCATAATATTATCTTCCCCGTTGCCCTCGATGTTCTCCTCGATTTCTATCTCGCCTGCGACAACCCCGACCACATCCATTGCCTAAACCATCGCAAAGGCGATATTCTCCCCCTTCTATGAAGAGAATCTTCCCCTCAACTATTGATCTGGCAATCTTTTTTCTTGCCTCCGCATAGATCCCTTGAACTGTCGTACGGGCAACTTTCATTTGAACGGAGCATTCCTCCTGCGAAAATCCTTCCAGGTCGATTAGCCGGATAGTCTCATACTCATCTACCGTCATATTTACAAGATCGTTAGGATCCAGGGGGCAATCTAAGGGTCCAAACCTGTTCCTTTCTGGTAAATCACATACACTTCTCCATTTTATCGGCCTAGACATATTTATTATCCTCTTCTTTAATCCGAAATAATCGGAGCGTCCCCCGATTATTTCAAAGATCCCTAATCATCTAACTGTTTGTCAATAGCATCGATTCTATCTTGAAAAAAACTTTTTTGCTCTTTTAGCAATTCTTTTTGAGTCTTCTCAGATATTGGACCTGGGGCAATTCCCCTTCCGAAACCAAAGAAGCCTCCAAAGCGACCTCCAAAGCCACGCCTGCATCCATATCCAAATCCTGTGCCGTATCCGGCCCCATAACCTGCACGGTCTCCGCCACCACATGGTCCTAATCCTCTACCTGTCAGCATTCCTGCTCCCATGGGCCCAGTTCCATCACCTCTAGGCATTCTTTTCACCTCCTCTGATATTTAAAACCTCTAAAACTTAAAATAGTTTATGACATATGTCACTTTCATTTTTATTATATACCTGGTTAATGACATATGTCAATAACTATTTGACTATGTTCACTGCTTTTTATATAATAATTTTATGAATGAAACCGATTTAACGCAAGGAAGTGTTTACAGAGTCCTTTTGCGATTCGCTCTTCCTTTTTTGCTCTCAAATCTTTTTTTAGCTTTATATGGGGCAGTCGATTTACTGATAATCGGCTATTTTTCTGATGCTGCCGGTATATCTGCTGTTGCAAATGGTAGTCAAATCTTGCATACTATTGCCTGCTTCGCTACAGGTCTTTCTGTGGGAGGTACCGTAATAATCGGACATTATGCTGGAGCTAAAAACATGGTTGAAATTGTAAAAACAATCAGAGACCATGTTTCTTGCCTCAATCGTTATATCAATAATCCTCACCCTTATAGCTGCATTGACGGCCGGGCTTACCAGCTCCCTCATGCAGGTTCCAGAAGCGGCTGTGGAAGGAACGATTACATACATCACCATATGCAGCATAGGGATTATATTCATTTTTTTCTACGATGTGCTTGCTGCTGTCTTAAGAGGTTTAGGGGATTCAAAGAGCCCTTTAATAATAATAGGTATAGCCTGTCTTATCAATATTGTCCTCGATTTGCTCTTCGTCGGTGCTTTGGGTTATGGCGTTAAAGGGGCAGCCATCGCTACGGTCATAGCACAAGCTGTTTGTGGTGCTTGGTCAATAATTCTACTGAAGAAAAGAGGATTGATTGGTAGTGGTAAAAATTATCTGAAAATACAAAAAGATAAATTAAAGAAACTTTTCGTCATAGGTTTTCCCATATCCATGCAGGATACATTGGTAATGCTATCTTTTCTTATAATTACAGTTGCGGTGAATCGGCTCGGCCTTTCCGCATCCGCTGCCTTAGGCATCAGTGAAAGGATAAATGGCTTTACCCTCTTGCCCCCTTCGGCCATTTCGGGTGCGGTAGCAGCTATGACAGCCCAAAACATGGGAGCCTCCTATGTGCAGCGAGCAACAGATTCAATGAGAATTGGGGTTGGCCTTTCCCTTATATTCGGTGTTCCAGTCTTCCTTCTACTAATGTTTGTTCCAGAAATATTTGCCTCTATGTTTACAACAGATGTGATGGTAATAAAGGACGCAGCCTTATACCTGAGAGGCTTTAGCTTCGATTGCGTTTGCGTATGTTTCGTTTTTTGTATGAACGGCTTCTTTAACGGCTGCGGTAACACAAGCTACACTATGATAAACAACCTATCAGCTACCTTTCTGTTGCGCATACCTGTAACCTTTATTTTTAGCATGCAGGAAAATGCCAGCCTTTTCAAAATTGGACTAGCTGCCCCTATAGCATCGCTGTTTTCAATCATTCTCCATATTGTCTTTTATAGAAGCAGGCGGTGGGAGAAAACCTTTTCAGTTCACACCACCGTAAGAGGCGACAGTCCGGCCGATTACACCAATGTCAATCCCTCGTCCGGAGACGGGGTAGCGAAAAAGATCTATCCAGAAAAAACCTAGAGTATAATTAGGGTCTGCTGAACGGATTATTTGAAAAACCAGAATCCGTTCAGCTGGCAGATGGAATCTGCCAGCAATCGGCTAACCGATGATATATGCCGATTGCAGATCCTAATTATTGGCGAGCTGAACAGATGGAAATTATGGTTTGCATTGTTCCATCTTTACAAGCGCAAGGATTATGGACAGGTATGCTATTTATCCTTGCACTTGTAAGATTCATAAATGGACATAACACCATTCCCAGCCTGTGCTCTACCAATTATGGATATCCTTTGCAAAATTTCAAGTTTGGTTAGATATTTTCTGGTGTTTACTGACTATTTCCTAACCAAAGTCGCTTTTTTGCACAGAAATGATTGAAATCGCTTAAATCTACTGCTATTTCCTAACCAAAGTCGCAATTTTGCACAAAATCTAGAAATCATTTATATAATCCCCAGCGGCGGCGATCCGCCGGCGCTGGTCACAAAAGCGCGTCGCAAATAACGTCACGCAAGATTCTCTTACTAATATGACAATGTGTCCCCACATTGTCGTCTATGAATATTTCAATTCAGCAGCTAACAACTTAATGATGATATTGAGAGAAAAAAGCTGCCTTTTACTCAGGAAAGCAGCTTTTCTAAGATGGATTTACGTCAAGTCCTTTTTTGTGTGTAAATTCATACAGGTCATATTGATGAAGTTAGA
>CAZMMB010000061.1:0-8311 GCA_964567325.1 uncultured Oscillospiraceae bacterium | reverse complement strand
ACATTAACAGCAGTAGATGCTGTGGAAAGTGTGGTAAGTATTTTAACTTTGCCTTGTCCAAATCCTGTGGGGAACCGCACTTCCATTTCATCCAGCTTCATCTAGCGAGTTTCCACAGGGTGCCACTATCCATAGCATGCAATTTACTAACCAGGAGAACTGTTACATTAAAAAGGTTTATCAACTGCTTTGGTTTGGGAAATTGGCCCCATAGAATGCCACATACCAACAGGCTGAGAAATTGCAATTGTTAATGCAACTCTACAGGTCGGAAGGTTTGCATCACAAATTTGGCTAAACTACGGTTACCGGCAATTATGCGACAATGAGTGTTAACAGGAATAAAAAGAGGGTAATAGTAAAAGATAAGTAGGGTCTGCTGAACGGATTATTTAGAATGCCAGAATCCGTTTAGTCGGCAGATGGTATCTGCCAGCAATCGGCTAAACGCTGATATATGCCCGATTGCAGACCCTAATTATTGGCGAGCTGAACAGATGGGAACTATGATCTTTATTATCCCATCTTTACAAGTGCAAGGATTATGGACAGGTATGATAATTATCTTTGCACTTGTAAGATTCATAAAAGGCCACACCACTATAAATACAGGCCTTTATGAATTGTTCAGCAAGCCCTAAGTAAGATAAGAAAATATGGTAGGGGAATAAAAATGTCTGCAGTATGGTAACAGTATTGATTTTCGATTGTTAAGAATAGGAAGCAAAATATTAAATTTTGGAGGAGCAACAGGGATTAAAGTGGGCGGAGAAAAAAATGTGACAAATGGGGGATGGAAATTAGATAACAGCTACACGGAGCTACCGGACAAGTTTTATAGTAAAATTAAGCCGGCTAAGGTGGCTAGGCCTAGGCTAGTGATATTTAATGATGCTTTAGCTTCTGATTTGGGGCTAAATGCCAGTTTGTTGCGTGGAGATATTGGATCAGGGATATTCTCTGGAAACATAAGTCCCCAAGGCTCTATTCCGATAGCCCAGGCTTATGCAGGCCATCAATTTGGTCATTTTACAATGCTTGGGGATGGCCGGGCCATACTACTTGGTGAACAGAATACCCCATCCGATGAAAAGTTTGATATTCAGCTAAAGGGGTCAGGTAGAACCCCTTATTCCCGTGGAGGGGACGGAAAGGCCACCCTGGGCCCTATGCTAAGGGAATACATTATCAGCGAGGCAATGAATGGGCTGGGTATACCCACTACAAGAAGTTTGGCAGTAGTAAGTACAGGGGAGGAGATAAGGAGGGAAAGCCAGCTTCCCGGTGCAATCCTAAGCCGGGTGGCCAGCAGTCATATCCGAGTAGGAACTTTCCAATTTGCTGCGAATTGGGCCTCCTCGGAAGAGCTGAGGGAACTGGCTGATTACACTATCAGGCGGCATTTCACTAAAGTCTTAGAGGGGGACAACCCATATCTTTCAATGCTGGCGGATGTAATAAGAAGACAGGCAGCTCTCATAGCCAAATGGCAGCTGGTAGGTTTTGTTCACGGTGTTATGAATACTGATAATATGACTTTAAGTGGTGAGACTATTGATTATGGCCCCTGTGCCTTCATGGATGCCTACGATTCTAAAACAGTTTTTAGTTCCATAGACCATGGAGGGCGTTATGCTTATGGTAATCAGCCGGTTATAGGTCAATGGAACCTTGCCCGACTGGCAGAAACCCTTTTACCCCTCTTAAGGGATAATGAAAATGATGCTATAAAGATTGCCCAAGATAGAATAGAGGACTATGTGAATATTTACCAGGATTATTGGCTAAAGGGTATGAGGGCAAAGTTGGGAATATTCAATGAGGAATTGGAAGATGAAGAAATTATCGATGAACTTCTCAAGATGATGGAAGTTCATAAATCTGATTATACCAATACCTTCCTTGCATTGACCTTTGATAGATTTCAAGGTGAAGACCTGTTTGCAACAAAAGAATTTCAAGGATGGCACAGTAGATGGTCAGCCAGGCTAGAAAGACAAAAGGAAACAGAAGAGGCCTCACACACACTTATGCAGGCTAGTAATCCTGCAGTAATTCCCCGCAATCACCAGGTGGAAAAGGCCCTTGACAGGGCAGTAGCAGATGGTGACTACAGCCTGGTAAAGAAGCTTCTTGGTATGCTGGCTAACCCATATGACCATAGGCTTGACCGGTCTGACTATGTTAAACCACCCCACCCTTCATGTCCACCCTATCGGACATTTTGCGGAACTTAATGATACATCCAATTCATCTGTGGCTGAATGGGTTCTGTTTTTAAACAATCCTTTAGCAGACCTTATTTAAGCTTGGAATAGTATTTTAAAGGTTTATTTAAACCGCCAAGAAATATTGGTCCTGCAACATCCTTGTTAAAATCCCCGAGTCCTATAGTTGCCAGCTGAACATTGTCGCGGGTCCTATAGAAATATTCGCAGGTTTTCGTATTTATAAGGGCAGTATACTTGGTGTAATCACAGGTTTCCCTATCTGTAATAACTACCCCCTCAGGAATTGTTACATTGCCAAGGATGTTTAGGCAGGTAGCCACAGCATCGTCTGCATCTTTAGGCACGAAACAATGAGTTTTAAGAAATGATGTCCTAACAAACCTATCGGGGGAAGTGTAGCTGCCAGGTAAGAGCTTTGTTCCACCGCCCTGACCAAAGGGGGTAAGGCGCATATCTGCCCAAAGGGCCTCTCTGCTTTGTTTTACTGACAGTTCCATATAATTTCGCAGGTTAGTCATATGCCATCTGAAATCGGGGCTGTTTGCCATAACACCCACAGGATTTTCAAGAATCTCTAGCCCATTGGATGTCTGTTCAATAACGGCACAAGAGCCACTTTTATCAGTAGCAATCCAATGGAGGGGAGCAGCTTTCCCGGTAACAGGATCTGGAAGGCCGAGGACATGAACATTTTTCAAGTGTACACAGAGGTCATCTACACAAGTGCACCGGCCTAGCAGATAGTGGAGAAAGTCGACAGATGCAATAGGCTCTTTGCCTTGAGAACCGGGATTTTCACTGTAGTCGGCATAGCCTTCGAAATATAGGGCGGCAGCAGCAAAACCCTTTTCGTTAACCCCATCAAAGAAGGCTAAAATATCGTCAACCTCCTGGCCTATGCCAATAAAACTATAGCAATCATAATATTCCTTACGTGTAAATATGTTATACCATAGATATTCCCTTGGGATAATATAGAAGCCTGGATCTATATCATGGGAAAAATCCATGGTTCTGGCGAAGAAGTTTTCACCATTTTGGGCTTGTAATGCTAAGGCTGTACACATACTATATTCCTCCTATACTGTTTTTACATAATATGCAATGGGTCTTTGATAGTGCAAAGCTGGTGTGTTAAACTAGGGGCAAGTCTCTAACAACTATATTTTCAAAGACTGCTAGGCTCTTGTTTGGATTAGAGGCTGGGCAGGGGGAGTTCAAATATGAATGACACCAGTACAAAAATTGCTTTGCGGGTATCGAGAAACACGATTATCGGAAATGTATTTTTGTTTGCCTTTAAATTAGCGGCCGGTATAACAGGGCACTCAGCAGCTATGGTATCAGATGCGGTCCATTCCCTTTCCGATATATTGAGCACCCTTGTTGTTGTCGTAGGAGTAAAGTTGGCCAATAAAGAAGAGGATGAAAACCATCCTTACGGCCATGAACGCTTTGAGAGCGTAGCAGCCATCATTTTGGTCGGGATTTTGCTTATTACCGGTCTGGGAATAGGTTACGCAGGTATAAGAACTATTTTGCTAGGCGACTACAAGTCAATCATTATACCGGGAACAATAGCCCTTGCGGCAGCTCTAGTATCTATTGTCGTTAAGGAAGCCATGTATTGGTATACCAGGGCTGCAGCCAAGAAGATCAATTCGGCTGCCATAATGGCAGATGCATGGCACCACCGTTCCGATGCCTTATCTTCAGTGGGAAGCTTTATTGGAATATTTGGGGCCCGGATGGGCTTTCCCATATTGGACTCTGTAGCTGCCTTGGTAATTTGTATCTTTATTATTAAGGTGTCAGTAGATATTTTCAGGGACGCAGTAAGTAAAATGACTGACAGGGCCTGCGATGATGAAACCGTGGAGAGGATAAATAAAATTGTATTAGGCCAGGAATATGTTATGGGGATTGATAATTTAAAAACCCGCATGTTTGGCAATAAAATATATGTTGATGTAGAAATCACATTAGATAGATCTACCCCCTTGCACCAAAGCCATAAAATAGCCCATAATGTCCACGATGCGGTAGAGGAGGAATTGGGCAATGTCAAGCACTGTATGGTGCATGTCAATCCAAGTAGGCTGGAAAGGTAACACTTTCTTTTTTACGTCTATTTTTCTCTATTATTTTCTAAAAATCAAGTTGTACAATTGTTTGATAGATGACAATTTATGTGCTATTATTTTACTATAATTCAACTAATATAAAGGCTTGGAGGAGAAAATGAAATACATAGATTTGAGAAGCGATACAGTGACTTTGCCTACAGAGGAAATGAGGAAGGCTATGGCAGAGGCGGAGGTAGGGGATGATGTTTATGAGGATGATCCTAGCTTGATAAGATTGCAAAGATTAGCAGCAGATATGTTGGGAAAAGAGGATGCCCTCTTCGTGCCTAGTGGTACCTTTGGAAATCAACTTTGCCTCTTTACCCATACAAGGAGAGGTGATGAGGTAATTTTAGGCAGGGATAGTCACATAATCCTCCACGAAGTGGGTGGTGCAGCTGTGATTGCAGGTGTCCAACTTTCCTCCTTGGAAACTAAAAATGGAATGCTAGATCCCCAGCAGGTGGAAGATGCAATTCGTTCTGAAGATGACATCCATTATCCTAGGACAGGCCTCATATGCGTGGAAAATGCTCATGGGATGGGGACAGCCATACCCCTTTCGAACCTTAATGCTATAAAAAAAATAGGGGAAGAACATGGCATACCAATCCACATGGATGGGGCCAGGATTTTCAATGCAGCGATAGCCCTGGATGTAGATGTAAAAGAAATAGCTGCCTGTGCCGATTCGGTGATGTTCTGCCTTTCGAAAGGATTGGCGGCACCAGTGGGCTCTATGGTAGTTGGTTCTAAAGAGTTCATTGAAAGGGCCAGGAAAGGTAGAAAACTTATGGGAGGCGGAATGAGGCAGGCAGGTGTCCTGGGGGCTGCAGGGATTGTGGCCTTGGAAAAAATGACCAAACGCCTTCGTGAGGACCATGAAAATGCAGGTTATCTAGCAGAAAAACTGTCGCAGATTCCCGGAGTAAATGTTAAGGCCGACAGGCTGGATATCAATATGGTCTTCTTTGAGATGGGGGAAAATGTAGTGGCCGAGCAAAAGCTGATTGATTATTTCCTCCAAAGGGGAATAAAGATATGTGGCATTGAAGATGGTGAATGGAGGTTTGTAACAAATTATGGGGTGAGCCGGGAAGATATCGACTACCTGATAGAAAAGCTTTTGGAATGCCGAGGGAAAATGGGGAAAGATTTTTAAATAGGGGAGGGAAATAGTGTAGGCCCTTTCTCCCTTCCCTAAAAGCTAAATTATTAGTAGCCTATGCCATTCATAGCTTGTATTAGAGACTTAATATCAACAATTTCCTTGGCAACAATATTTAAGTATTCGGCCTTTTGTATTTCTATTGCCTCCTCAAAGATAGCAATTTCCTTGGAGAAATCGCCTCCTACATCATCGTAGCGGTTCAGCAGGCTTCTCGTTGCTTCTTCTACATCGGCCGCCAGATATTCTTTGTTGGTCCCCCAAAAAAGATTGTGTTTGTTGTCTGGACTGTAAAACATATCATAACCTATCTTGACAACCTCAGGACTGAAGAAGAGGACATACCATTCTTCAACATTGTTTATCTGCCACACCACTTCATCTACTGCATACTGGACATCTCCATCTTCTAAATGTTCTATGCACTCTTCCATTAGCATGATATTTTCTTGGGATGCCTCATGGGGAACTATAGGCCTTTCGTACATAAGACCGAGAATTTTGTCTTGGGTATCCTTGAAAACGGCCAAATTTCTCTTATTCATTTCCCTGGCTAAGGACCATATTTCATCCAGGTCATCCTGAGAAGCGTTGCTATTCACCATAGCTAAATAGTCGGCATTGAGGGCGTCAACAGCCTGGAAAGCAGAAGCAGCAGCCTCTTTGTAGGCTTCTACAGTATCCATATAGCCGTCGTAATCTACCCCATAAGCCAATGCCATGTCCTCATCCATAGCATCCATTAAGCGATCGTAGTGGGCGGTATAGTCTAATTGAAGGGCTGGGGTTTGATCGATATAGATTGCAAAGGACCCATAAAATTCGATGGTGAAGCGGAAGACATCCTCATTATAGGTATCTTTGGTATCGAAGTTGGAGTGATAAATTTCCTTGTAGAAGGGATAGACTTCCTCCATAGTCTTATCTAAAAGGAAACCGTTTACAGTGGAGGGGACTCCCGCCACGTAGTAGGAGAAATCATCGGAATATGTATAGGTCTGATAGCCATCCGTCAGCACCCCCTCAGGAAAGCAATTTTCCGGCTTGGGTGATGGTTCATCATTTACGAAACGGTCTATCATGGTATACATTTCAGGGGCGGAGTAAACCATGGTATAATCTGCAAATTCATATGCCGGCAATTCGAAGTTTATAAAGGTCAAGGCTTTTCCCACCCATTCAGGACGGGCTTCGTTTATCATTCGCCAGGCCCCTATAGTCCAGTCGAACTGGGAGTTGCTAGCCCCCCACTCCTCTGATCCGTGGATACAGAAAACAATATCTCTTTCGGGAATATAATCTGAATCTATCATAGCCTTGGCTATACCCAAGGCACCCCCTACGGCAGCAGAGTCATCTTGGAAGCTGGTAAAGTACATGTCGTAATGGCCACCTATGATAATCATTTCATCGGAGTTTTTGCCAGGGATTCTACCGATAATATTGTAGGAGGTCCCACCAGGTTCAACGATGTTGTCAACTTTTAGGTTTGCTATTAAGGGGGCGTCTTGCAATTTATCTTGCAGGTATTGGGAGTCCTTGGCTGTTATGCTTACACAGGGAATACCTGTAGGTCCGCAGATATCATTAGCGTTGTAGGCTTCATCGCTGATTTCAGCAAATCCACCAATGGAGGCAGCCATAATGCCAGCAGCACCTTGGTGCCAAGCTTCCAGCATAGGCATAGTAACCCACCAGTCGTCCCTTTGATTGACATCGCAGAGGACTATCTTACCGCTTACATCCAGGTCTTCGTAGTCATCCATTGTACCATTACCCACATAGATAACTTCCGCTGTAATACCCTCCTCCGGTGTGGCGGCTGTTGCATAGGAGTGGAGCTGGAATTCTGTATCTTCTCCTTCGATTGTGATACTAGCCCCATTGAACTGCCACTTGTCCACATCCACACCGACTTTTTCAACATCAGCTAGGCCTATTTCTTCCATGACACCTGCTATATAATTTGCGGCCTTGTGCTCCGCATCACTACCTGCCGTCCTTGTTCCCATCGGTGAATCGTGGTAGGCAGGATTTTCAGCTAATTCCAGGGTTAAGTTATAAGCAAAATCAAGGTCTATCGCATCTATAAAGGCTGCATAGGGTGATGGTCCAAGCTCCGGCCCCCCATCACCACAGGCAGAAAGGTTTATAGATGTGAATAACATTATTAGCGCCAGCAAAGCAATAAGTTTTTTACTTCTCATAAAGCACCTCATTTCACATTTTTGCGATAACCAAGAGTATTATTGAGTTCATTTATCATCCTCCCTTCCGGAAAATTTTGATAATAATCTATATTTAGGAGTCCCTTGGAAAAATACTAGAGTAAGAATGTTAGGTGATGTGATATTAGATTGAAGATTCTGCCTTTATCATTTTAACATAACTTAAAGAATTGGGAAAGATGTTACTACATTATATGCTATTGTAAATTAAGCCTATCTGGCATATAATTTCTAAGGGTCGAGTAACAATGATGAGGCTTAGTGTCGATATATAATTTATATTAGCAAGTTCAAGATGAAATCAATTGAGAATGGAATATGGATTCAAAACTTTATGATTTGACAGAGGGTGGAATACTTAAAAAACTCCTCCTAGTGGCAGTCCCTATTATGGGCATTCAATTTATGCAAATGACCTATAACCTTACGGATATGTTTTGGTTGGGCCGTATGGACAATTCTGTGACTGCTGTTGCAGCCAGCGGGCTTGCTGGTTTATTTCTCTGGTTGAGCGAGGCATTTTTGTTAATAGGTCGAACCGGGGCAGAAATAGGGACA
>CAZMMB010000060.1:0-8318 GCA_964567325.1 uncultured Oscillospiraceae bacterium | reverse complement strand
TCCAGTACCAGCTCACTTATAATCCAGTCATTGAATATTTCAACTGGATTAACGGCAAACCTATCTGGCAGGACGGAATAGTAATACACGGGGCATTTTCAGAGGAGGGATATGACATTGATCGTGAAAGAAAGAAAGTGCTTGTAAACAGTTCCCTCTTCTACCGAAAGAAGGGAATAGAATATATTGCCGATTTCCCACGCATTGTTTGCGACCAGGTAGAAGTTAACCACATGTTTGGCAGCTACCGATCCAAACCCATAAGAGCTGCTCTGAGTTTTCCATTTGGTTCCAAGCATCAGAGAGGCTATGTGTTATATCGCTATGAGGCGACAACCGTAAAAGATGATATTTTCGCCAGCTATGCTATTTTTAACTATATTCATCGCCTGAGCCCGCTGGGACTTCCATACTTTAAAACCGAGGAAAGGATTTTACAGGGGGGGTATGAATTTTTAGATGAGCTGAATCAGCACTACACAAGCTATGAATCCCAAGCCCTGAAGGACATAGAAGGCCAGGATAACCCTTAAATTTAATTTGACATCCCCAGGGCTTAAAAGTAATATATTAAATGTATCAATCGGTTAACTGTTTTAAATTCTATGGCTGACCGACTTTTAGCTGTCGAAATCATATGAATTTTGTCGAAACCCTGATATACAGCAGACAATCCGAAATCACATATCAAGTGCGAAGGAAGCTTAGAGGGTCAATTGACTATCACTATATAAATCCGGAGGAACAAAGTGAAAAAGCACAAAAAATCCAAAGTGATTCTAATAACAATAGTAATCCTCGTCCTACTTGTCCTAGGTGGCTACAGAATTAAAGAGTCTTTAGCGCCTCCAGCAGTAGCAGAAAAAACACCAGTTAATGTAGTAAGTGCCATAGTGGAAAAGGGCAACATCTATGCAACATCCCCCCTAACAGGTCGTATAGACCCTGTTGAATCCGCAGCTGTAATACCAATGGCGGCAGGTGAGGTGGTTCGAGTTACTATTGAACTTGGGGATTATGTCAAAAAAGGTGACCTTCTTTTCAGTTTGGACAAAAGCCAGATGCAAACCGCATACAATTCAGCTAAACTAGCCTACGATAGCGCAAAAGGCGAGTATAATCGCTTGGGTCCCCTTTATAAAGAAGGGGCTATTTCCCTGCAACAATATCAGGGGGTAGAAACACAATACAAAATAGCTAAGGAGAATCTAAATGCGGCGGCCGACGCCCTCAGTTACACAAATGTCACATCCCCTATCTCTGGCTATGTAACATCAATAAATGTGTCTGAAGGTAGTGTGGTAGGTCAAACATCTCCTGCTGTTACAATAGCAGATGTGAGCAAGCTTGAAATAAATACCAATCTTTCGGAATACCTGATAAATAAGGCTAAGGTCGGTGATAAGGTTGACATCTTAATTAAAAGCTTAACAGATGAACCATTTACTGGCACTATTTCAGCTATTTCACCAGCCCCTGCCCTAGGTACATTAACTTATCCCATAACTATCTCTGTCGACGATAACTCTGAAACTATTAAAGCGGGAATGTTTGCGGAGGTACAGATTGTCTCAGACATGAAAGAGGATGTGATCTGCATCCCTTCCGATGCCGTATTCATTAAATCCGGAGAAAGCAAGGTTGTAGTTCTGAACGGTGTAATTCCAACAATAACAACCCTTGTAACAGGGCTAGATAATGGCATCTTCGTTGAGGTTATATCCGGCCTCAAGGTAGGCGATAAGATAGCTGTATCGGGTCAACAGTATGTCGTTGATGGGGAAGCCGTAAACATTATAGAATAGCTAGAGGAGACTTTTATGGATGTTTCTAAAATTTCAATAGATAGACCTGTTACAACTGCTATGATGGTTTTGGTCATTGTGCTAGTAGGCACCGTATCCCTTATTGGCATACCAATGGACCTAATGCCGGACATAGAATTTCCTGTTGCCATAGTCTTTGTCCAGTACCCTGATGCCGGTCCGGAAGAAGTAGAGACCATGATTACCAAACCCATTGAGCAGGCCTTAGCCTCAGTGGAAAATATGGATAATATTATGTCCATGACAACAGAGGGAACATCTATTGTTATGGTTCAATTTGCTATGAAAACGGACATGAACTTCGCCACGCTGGATATGAGGGAAAAAATTGCACTCGTTGAGGGTTTCCTTCCCTCAAAGGCTAGCGACCCAATGGTACTAAAAATGAGCATGGATTTTACACCGGTTGTCCAGGTCTACGTATCTGCTGATAAGCCCCTGGCAGAACTCAACCGGGAAATAAAAGATGATGTTCTCTCTTATTTAGAACGCTCGACCGGTGTGGCCTCAGTAGATACTTTCGGGGGTATAAGCGAAGAAGTCTCTGTACAATTCGACCAGGAAAGACTTTCTGGTTACGGTCTGACCCTGGCTACTATCAGCCAAATTCTTGCAGCGGAAAACATAAACATGCCAGGTGGTGAAATTTCAAAAGGGTCAGGCAAAGTAATTGTAAGGACCCTAGGGGAATTCTCCTCAGTTGATGATATGCGCAAATTACCTATTACCCTAGCGGATAGAAGTATAATCCACCTTTCTGATGTTGCCGCTATTGAAAAAGGTTATAAGGATCAGACATCTATAAGCAGGCTCAATGGGATATCATCCATTGGACTTTCCATAACAAAACAATCCACTGCCAATACAATAGAGGTGTCGAAGGGTATTGAAAAAACCTTGGATAAGCTGCGTAAAGATTTCCCTGAACTGACCTTTACGATAGGTATGGATCAGTCGGACTATATAAAGAGTTCAATATATTCAGTTGGGAAATCGGCCTTAATAGGGGCATTTCTGGCCATATTGGTAATTTTTCTATTCCTGAGAAACATAAGTGCTACCCTAATCATAGGTATTTCAATTCCCACTTCATTTTTTGCTACTTTTGCCCTGATGAAGCTAACGGGCATGACCTTGAACCTAATCACCCTTACAGCCCTCACTTTAGCCGTAGGAATGCTTGTAGATAACTCTGTTGTCGCATTAGAAAACATCTTCAGGGTGAGCCAGGATGAAAGCACGGCTTCTGCCAAAGAGGCCGCCTTGATAGGAAGCAGGCAGATTGCATTGGCAATTTCCGCCTCTACCCTTACCAGTGTTGTAGTTTACCTGCCCATTGCCCTAAGCAGCGGAATAGCATCCCTGCTTTTTGCTGACTTTTGCTGGACCTTTATAATCTCCCTCATGGTCTCCCTACTTGTGGCAATTACGGTTGTACCCATGCTAAGTTCAAAAATATTAGATAAGGA
This sequence comes from uncultured Oscillospiraceae bacterium, assembly GCA_964567325.1. Lineage (GTDB taxonomy): Bacteria > Bacillota > Clostridia > Peptostreptococcales > Anaerovoracaceae > UBA1426. Next base: position 5,023 of record CAZMMB010000060.1, on the reverse strand, counting down.
GGCGTCTGGGGATTACCTTCGCCTGGGCAGGCGCCACTATAACTACCGCCTAGTCCCCTATTTTACTCGCTTTATAGAAAGGCTTACTGATTATTATGGTAATACTATTCGCAAGGCCTTAAAACATCGTAAAAAAACTATAGCAATATGCATAGTAATATTTGTTTTATCGGGAATTCTTGTTGGTATTGTAGGCATGGAATTCATGCCTTCCTCAGACGAAGGGGTTTTCACAATAAGTGTTAACACCCCCTATGGAACCTCCTTAGAAGAAAAAGATAGGGTAATAAGCAAAATTGAAAATTATGTTCTTCAAATACCAGAACTAAAACACTGTAGTGCTGACATTGGCCTAACGTCTGCCCTTTTCGGATCTCAAGCTGCCAGCCTTAATGTAATCCTGGTAGATAAACAGGATAGGTCCCGTTCAGTATGGGATATAATCGATGATGTTAGAAATGAATTTTCAAACATGTCCGGCGCCGAAATTTCAATAATAGAAGCTTCTTCAATAACATCCATGATGGGGGGTAGCGATTTGGCTATCACAATTAAAGGCCGTGAACTGGATACCCTTCGTCATATTGGTGGGGAATTGGAAGATAAAATCCAAAGTCTTCCGGGTGTAACTGACACTAGCCTTAGTATAGAGGAGGGTAACCCCGAAGTAAGGGTAAGGCTTAATCGAAACACTGCAGCTTTCTATGGGGTCACCGCATATCAACTGGCCAACGCCCTGTCATCTTCCCTTTCTGGCACAACATCAACAAATTTAAAGGTAGATGGAAAGGAAATAGAAGTTAATCTTTCCTTAACCGAATCTCATGGTGGATCTATAGATAACATGCAGCAGATCCTTATCCCTACTGTCACAGGAAGCACCGTACCGGTAGGGCAAATCGCTGAAATCGAATTTGGCAACGCCCCTAGCAGAATCGACAGGACCAACCAGGAGCGCCATATTACGATTAACGTAACCATAGGAGATAATGATTTATCCAAAGTTTCTGCAGGCGTTTTTTCTCTGATTGATGATTACAGCTTCCCAGAAGGTTATTCTTATGAGGAGGGAGGCCTCTACGAACAGATGGTTGAAGCCTTCGGGGACTTGTTTTTGGCTTTACTGGTAGCCATTCTTCTAGTTTACATGGTGCTTGCTTCTCAATTTGAATCTTTAATACAACCTTTTATAATTATGATTGCTATACCATTTGCTGTTTCAGGAACCTTTCTTGCCCTCTTCCTAACTGGAAAAACCCTATCTATAACATCTTTTTTAGGGCTTATTATGTTGGTAGGCATCGTAGTCAACAATTCTATTTTGCTCATTGAATTCATCAAACTCAACGAAGAAGATATGGATTTAGATGAGGCCTTAGTGCAGGCGGGGATACACCGAATTAGGCCCATACTCATGACCACGGTTACTACAGTAGTAGGCATGATTCCCCTATCTTTAGGTTTGGGAGATGGCGGTGAAATACTTTCACCTTTAGGAGTATCTATTATAGGAGGTCTTATAGGATCTACAATCGTAACCCTTATCTTGGTTCCGGTCCTATATGCAATAATGGATGAGGCCAAAAGAAAGAGACTTGTAAAAAAAGCTTTAAGATTGGAAAAAATCCGACTATTGGAAAAAATGTGGAAAGAAGAAAACTTAGAAAAAATTAGTCCAAAATAATTACAAAAAGAAACCGGTTACATTTTTATAGACAAATTTCAACTTTAAACTAGTTACATTTTAAAATTATTTTTTTTATAAAATTCTAATAATGAGCGTAACTATTGATTTAGGTGGATTTACCTATGATAATACAGAATATTCCAAAAATTTAAATTATGCTATCTTTTTCATTGATCTTATACTATAATGTAGCCGTAATATATTTTATTTCTTAATTTTAAATGGAGGTGCAAAAAATGTCACAGTACACACAAAAAGAGACAGATGGTTTATATGAACTTACTGATGCGGCCCGTGCCGCCTTGGCGGACTCTAAGTACTATAATGAAGACTTAGTGCCGTCATCTGTATCTCAAAGAACCTGGACTACATACAACATCACCGCCCTTTGGATTGGCATGTGTATATGTATCCCATCTCTTTCATTGGCCTCTGCTGCCATTGCTTTAGGTTTATCCCCCTGGCTTGCAGTATTTAATGTAGTTCTCGGCAATCTTATAGTATTAGTTCCTATTCAACTTAACTCCCATGCCGGAACAAAATATGGCATACCCTTTCCCGTGTTTGCTAGACTAACTTTTGGGGCAACGGGGGCCCATGTACCATCGCTAATGAGGGGCGTTGTTGCCTGTGGCTGGGTAGCAGTTCAGTCCTGGGTCGGTGGTGGTGCCTTCGCCGCTTTGCTTGGTACAGTATCCGGATTTTTTAGAGATAATACTATTACAGTAAGTTTACCCGGCAATGATGCTGTTGTTGTAGGACAGTTAATTGGTTTCTTTATATTTATGGCCTTTGTAGCATGGGTCGCATATAATGGCTTCGAAAATATCAAATGGGTCCAGAATATCGGTTCCCCAATCCTAGTAGTCGTAATTGCACTTTTATTCGCATGGTCTGTTGCATTAGCACATAGCGCCGGCATTGGCTTTGGCGAAGTCATGAGACAAGGGATAGATTGGGCTACAATTGAGGCTATGGGCGGTTTCGCCTATGTCTTTGGAGCCTGTCTGACTGGTAACATTGCTTTCTGGGCTACCATGGCACTGAATATCCCAGACTTTTCAAGATACGCAAAATCACAAAGGGTTCAGGTTACCGGTCAACTTCTAGGTGTACCCATCCCTATGTTTGCTATGGCATTTATCGGTGCCTATTTTGCGCAGTCAACAAAGCTTGTCATGGGTGCAGCTATGTTTGATCCAACCGACGTTTTCTACTATGTTGACAATAAACTTGTCATAATTATTGCTGCAATAGGTGTTGTCCTAGCTACCCTAACAACTACGGTAGCAGCCAATGTCGTTGCACCGGCAAATGGATTCAGTAACTTGAGTCCAAAAAGAATTTCCTACAAAAAAGGTGTTATCATCTCGTGTATAATGGCTTCATTTGTCTTCCAACCCTGGTGGATTTACGGCTCTGGTGCCGCCTATATCTTTACATGGATGAATAACTATGGCATGATCTTAGCCCCAATAGCTGCTATATTTGTAGCCGACTACTATATCTGTAAGAATCGCAGGATGGATGTAGCTGCTTTATATGCAGGCGATCAAGGCAGATACTGGTACACAAATGGTATCAACTGGGCAGCTGTAATAGCATGGGTAGCCGCATTTATACTGCCCCTTCTAGGTAATACAATATGGCTCTATGATGGTGGAACACCTACACTATTAGATCAAATTGCAGCCAATGGCTACATTTTCTCATTTATCGTAGGCATGGTTGTTTATGTACTGCTTATGAAGTCCCCATCAATTGCAAAAGACTCCTTTATCACAGCTGAAGAAGAGGATGCCCTAACAAAAGAAGTAAAAAAACTCGCTTGAGAATAACTTTATAAACCGATCAATTTTGGTCACTTATTAGTAGAAGCTTTTGGTTGGCCAAAGGCTTCTACCTCATATAACAGTTCATTAACTTGATAGGAGGGAATGAAAAAATGGATTTAATCATTAAAAACGGTACAATCGTTACGGCAGAGACTACCTTCAAGGGTGACATAGCCGTCCTTGATGGTAAAATCAAAGCCATTAGCTCAGAACTACCTCCCGGCCACGATGATGCGGAAGTAGTCGACGCTAAAGGACTACTAGTACTACCCGGCGCTATTGACGGCCATACCCACTTAGAGATGCCTTTTGGCGGAACTATATCTGCCGACAACTACGAAGCCGGCACAAGGGCTGCTGCCTGCGGAGGAACTACAACAGTTTTTGATTTCGTTTTGCAGGACTTTAAAGAAAACCTAGTCGATGCAGTAAAGAGAAGGGATGCCCTTTGCGCACCACAGGCATGCGTCGACTACGCCTTCCATACTGGTGTAAAAGATCTTTCAGGGGACCTTATCGACAGCATGGAAGAATCCGTTAAGTATGGTGTATCAAGTTTCAAGGTCTTTATGGTCTATGACTTTGGCGTGACAGATGGGCTTTTTTACCAAGTACTAAGAAAAGCAAAGGAAGTTGGCGCCCTTATTGGTGTACATGCTGAAAATAAAGAAATAATTGATACCCTTACAAAAGAATTCCTGGCCGAGGGTAAAACCTCCGCTTGGTACCACTATGCTAGCCGGCCTGAATTTGTTGAAGGAGAAGCAGATTTCAGGGCTATTCAATGGGCAAAGAGTCTTAACGCCCCATTATATATCGTACACCTAGCAAATGCCCAAGGCATGGAAGAGGTCACTAAGGCAAGAGACGAAGGTTATCCAATATTTGCTGAAACCTGCCCCCAATACCTATACTTTACCAGCGACGTCTATAAGAGACCTGATGCAATAAATTTCGTTTGCTCACCTCCAATGAAGGGCAAAGAAAGCCAAGATGCTATTTGGGAAGGTATTAAGAGGGGTGATATTACCACCATTGCTACAGACCACTGTCCATTCCAATCCCATGAAAAAGAATGGGGTAAAGATGATTTTACAAAAATTCCAAACGGCTGTGCGGGTGTGGAAAACATGTTCCCCTATATGCTTTCCGAGGCTAATAAAGGAAACATAACATTTAACAAAGCTATAGAGCTATGCTGCACAAATCCTGCCAAGCTATTCGGCCTAGACCCTCAAAAAGGTATGTTGGTTCCCGGCGCAGATGCTGACATCGTCCTTTATGATCCCAGCAAGGACTTCACAATCAGTGTGGATAACATGCATTCAGACTACGATCATACCATCTGGGAAGGTGTTGAGCTTAAAGGTTATCCTGTTGCTACATATAGCAGAGGAAAACTAGTATATAAGGACGGCGAATTTGTAGGCGAAAAAGGCTATGGTAAGTTTGTAAAATGCAAACCCGTTTATCATAAGACCCCAAACCTTTAATTTTAAAT
>CAZMMB010000059.1:3919-8341 GCA_964567325.1 uncultured Oscillospiraceae bacterium | reverse complement strand
GGGAGGCGATAGCTTTAACACCATTCCATCAAAGGCAGGAATCAAGCTGAAGGGCTGTGGACAGATTGAAGTCCATGGTGTGTCATCCCACAGCTCCACGCCCGAACATGCTGAAAATGCAATAGTAAAGTTGCTTGCTAATATAAAAGAGGACTTAAAATTTGATTTTGCCGATTTCATAAGGGAATACCTAAGCGATTCTAGTTATGGTGGCAGGCTATCAATAGATGATGGTGGTGATACTTACGGAGGGGAATACACAGGTAAAACTACTGCTGTGCCCACATATATTGGGATTAGCAACAGGGGCGTTGAACTAATAGTTAATATAAGGCATAAATATGGAACGGGAATAAAAGACGTGCTTGAGGCTTTTGAAAGGCACGGCGATAGATATGCCTATGATGTTTCTATTAAAGGCCATTTTAATCATCCTATGATGGTCAGCAAGGACCTGCCTTTTTTAAAGATTATGAATGATGTTTATGAAGAGTATGGTTTCAAAAGTGAATATAAGGCTGCAGCGGGGACATCATATGCTAAATCAATGGATAATTTCGTCTCTTGGGGGCCCATATTCCCCCAAGACCCACAGACTGCCCATATGGAAAATGAATGTTTATCTATAAATACAATGTTAGTGGCAACCAAGATATATAGTCTATTTATTGCAAGAGTAGGAAAAATATAAATGTACGAAGTTATTGACTTGATTGGTCTGGCCCAGTAGCAAAGAGTAAAAATGGTAGGGCTCCCTTGATGACATTCTGCTAGGAATCTGCTACAATAAAGAAAAAAAGAAAGATAGATAGAATATATTGGATATTATTTTAATGGGGCTAAATGTTGTTATCCCCTTATTTATAGTTATGCTTGTTGGTTACATATCAAGAACTTTGGAGCTGATAAATGATGCAGGGCTAGGGGCAACAAATCGACTCCTGTTTTGGATTTTTCTACCTTCTATATTATTTGTTAGTGTATATGATACAAATATTTCAAAGGCCTTTGATCTTGCATTAATCTTGTATGCGGTCATTTTTTCTACTTTGATTTTTCTTGTAGGGATGATTCTTGTACCAACTTTTGAAAAGTCTAGGGAAAGATGTGGTGTAATAATACAAGCCTTGATAAGGGGAAATGAGGTTTATTTTGGATTTCCAATTATTATTTCACTAATCGGGGCGGAATATCTTGGAACGATGTCCATGGTAATTGCTTTTGCAGTAGTCTTGTTTAATGCTTATTCAATTATAGCTTTAGAATACTTTAGGGGAGAAAGGGTTGATGGGAAGGAATTAGTATGTAACATCTTTAAGAATCCCATGATACTAGCTACCGCCTTTGCCGTATTTCTAAATTTAGCGGATATTTCAATTCCCACCATGGTGATGGCCGGAATCAGCTCGCTTTCACAGGTAGCGACACCACTTGCTCTATTTTTACTAGGAGCATCTTTCAATTTCAGATCTACTAAAGGCAGTATTAAAGAAATAATGTGGGTATGCATATTGCGATTATTGGTCCTGCCGGCTATAGTTGTGGTATCTGCCTCATTTATGAATTTTCCATCAACTGATATCGTAATACTATTTGTTACCTTTGGTGTGCCGACAGCTGTATCAGGTTATTCTATGGCTAGAGAACTGGATGCTGATTATGAATTGGCAAGCCAATTTGTAGTTTTCACTTCTATATTTGCTATTATATCTATTTTTATTTGGACAATTATACTTCGGTTTCTGGGGATAATATAAATTTAAAGTTTGATTTTGATAATCAGTAGTTGTAAATATAAGGGGTTAAATGACGAGAGATAAAATAATTGTAAATAGTATGGTTCTTACAACCGCTTTGTTCTGGGGCAGTTCCTATTCAATCAGGAAGATAGGACTTATGCATATGACCCCTTTTTTATTCAACGCCATCAGGTTTTTTGTAGCCTTTCTCTTTGTAGTCACCGCCTATTTAATTGAAAGAAGAATATTTGCTAAGGAGATTCCAGCCAATAGTCAAGTCTTAAAACCTGCTTCCTATCAGATAAAGGGAGGAATTCTCGCCGGTGTTACTTACGGGCTTGGTTCTGCCCTGCAGCAATGGGGGCTAATGTATACCATGTCGGGGAAGGTAGGATTTATTAGTTCACTCTATACGATTTTTGTGCCCCTGATTAGTTGGCTAGTTTTGAAGAAAGCAATAGATAAGCGGGTATGGATTGGATCGGTATTTGCCCTGGCTGGCTTATTTTTAATCAGCAATGATGGAAGCTTTGGTCTAAGCCTAGCTGATTCCACCCTTTTCTTCAGCTCCATAATATTTTCAACACAAATAATAATAATTGGTCATTTCAGTCAAAAGTCCAACCCTTTAATCCTGGTGGCGACTCAAATGTTAACCGGGTCCTTAATAAGCTTGCTGTTGACAATATTATTTGAAAGGGGCAATACCTTGTTGGGGGCATTGTTAGCCTTTTTCCCAATTATATATTCCGGATTTTTCTCCCTGGGTGTTGCTAATGTGCTTCAATCATATGCACAAAAACGGGCTTCCCCTTCTGTTATAGCGATAATATTGAGTTTTGAATCAATCTTTGGACTTGCCTTCGGAATGATTCTTCTCCATGAGCGGATGAGTGGTGCACAATGGTCAGGTTGCCTGTTGATATTCCTTGCTGTGATGGTTTCCCAAGGCATTATTAAAATTCCCAAAAATCATTAACCTTATGTAAAGAGTATGACTCTATACACCTCTGGAATGAAAGCCCTGCTTTTCCATGCAGTCTTTTCTGTATTGGGCGGGACATACTCCAGTTTGTTTTTTAAAAAGCCTACTAAAGTAGGAAACATCCTTAAAATTCATACAATCGGCAATTTCGGCAATGGTCAAATTTGTATTGACCAGAAGTCTTTTGGCTTCGGTGACAATGCTCTTATTGATAATTCTACCTGGCGTCTGCCCCGTTTGATGTTTAATTTGCTTGTTGAGATAGCCTACAGAAACACCTAGTTTCTTTGCGAAATATGAAACAGGATGGTTTCCGGTATTGTTTTGGTTTACCATGTTTTGGAACTCATAGACCAGTGAAGATGCAGGTGTAATTCTTACTTCATGGTCCTCTATCTGATAATTACGATAAATTTTTATAAGGATAATGTTGAGACAGGCCCTTATTATGGATGTATAATCCGGTTTTTTTTGCATATACTCACGGAGTATTATATTGGCTAATGCCAAAACCTGCTCGAAGATTTCATCTTCCAATTGGACCGCAGGCCTCTTTGCAACCTCTCTAAAAATGTTAGCCTCCCAGATAGAAGTTACACTGCTTGAAGACTCGAATAGAAAGTCTTCGCTGAAATACATCAAAATCCCATTGGCATCTGTAACATCCTTCCAGTAATGCGTTTGCCCAGCATCTATCAAAAAAGCAGTATTTTCCACATCAACATACTCTTCAAAGTCAATGATATGTTTACCTGAGAGACTTTTCATAAGTAATAATTCATAAAAAGGGTGGCGATGGGGGATGGTAGATCCTTGGTCTAGACAGGATTCGAAAGTTGAAGGACTGATATGGAAACCAAGCTTTTTCCCATCGCCCAAAAAATCATGCACAGGAAAACTATAATAATTATCACTATAATTATACTGTTTTTTCATTTTCACACCTCCTAGGCTAGGAAAATATATCTATTTATACGATTAAATTATATCAAAAGTTAGCTAATGTAGCAAATTATCATGCATTTATTACATTTTGATGGTCATATTATGCAATATATTAGAAAAGTCCAATTATAGAATTGTTTTATGCATGGACACATTGTTTGTCAACTTATATCATAAAATTAGAATCATGAGCCTATTGTTAAACATGTGGTTTTTCTCAAAATATGTTATCCCCTGTTGGGGAATAGTTTCTAGTGTTTCAATCACCCTTTCTATTAGCTAAATCCTAAAACACTTCCAATTTTATAGACCAATGATGCAATTATCCAGGCGATGACAAAGGTATATATGGCTATGGTTAAAGGCCATCGTATAGATCTGGTTTCTTTACCCATTATTCCCAAGGTAGCTGCACAAGGGGTATAGAGTAAGACCATGGTCATGTATGAGAGGGCTGTTAAGGGGGTAAAGTGCGCTTGTATTGCATCTACTAAAATTGAACCCCCTTCAAGATATTGGCCGGCATAGAGCATTCCTAAAGTCCCTACGACTGCCTCCTTTGCTGGTATCCCCGCGAAAAGGGCTACGGCTTCTTGCCATGTACCAAAGCCAGCATGTTTAAAAACTGGGGCAATAAATGTTCCGATTCTGCCCAGCAGGCTGAACTGGCTGTAGGGTTCAGCAGAAGTGGGGAATACAGCTAATACCCACATAAGGGTGATTACCAGGAAAATTATGGTACCTGCTTTTTTA
>CAZMMB010000059.1:1803-3909 GCA_964567325.1 uncultured Oscillospiraceae bacterium | reverse complement strand
GAATCCGGATACATTATCCCACATATTTCTTAAAACATTCCTCAAAGTTGGCAGCCTGTAAGGTGGAAGCTCCATTATGAAATATGAAGATTCACCTTTAAACAAGGTTGAGTTCAATATTTTAGCGGTTACCAGGGCTACCAAGATCCCAAAAGCATAAAGGGAAAAGAGTACCAGCCCCCCATGCCTAGGAAAGAATGCGGCTATGAAAACTGAGTAAATCGGTAGTTTGGCACCGCAAGACATGAAGGGATTTATAAGCATTGTTATCATCCTGTCCTTTTTGTTGTCCATGGTCCTTGCTGACATTATTCCTGGAACATTGCAACCAAAGCCTATAATCATGGATATAAAAGCCCGGCCTTGTAGACCGAACCTTCTCATAAGGTCATCCCAGACATATGCGGCCCTAGCCATGTAGCCGCTGTCCTCTAAAAATCCCAAAAGCATATAAAGGACTGTGATAAGAGGGACAAATTCTACAATAGCTCCCACTCCATTTACAGCTCCATCTATAAGAAAAGCTATAAGCAAATCAGGTGCATTTATAAAAACAAGGATAGTCTCAAGTATTTTACCGAGTCCACTTATTAAGTCGGCAGCAAATCCTCCTAGAAGATCTTCACCTATTACAAAAGTCAGTTGAAAGACCAGGAGCATGATTGCAGCAAATACAGGTATGCCTAAATATTTATGAGTAAATAGCTTATCCAGTTTATCAGTGAAGGTAACAAGGTCCTTTTCAGGCCTAATTACTCCCTTTTCGGCAACTTTGTGGGCAAATGCATATCTGGAATCAACTATGTCAAGTTCAAAGCTGTTGCTGGAGTGATACTTGTTAAATCTGTCAATTTCATCTAATACATCCTGATTGACATTGAAGTCTATCAGCCTATCAGTGATTTCACTTTCACCCTCTATTATCTTTATTGCTGTCCATTTCAGGGGATAGGGTGGATTGCTTGACTGGAGAATTTTTTCCATATGTTCAATATGGTGGTCTGCTGAACCACCGTAAACTATTGGATTATCAAGGGGGGCTAGCCCCTTGTCTGCAATATTGATTACTGCCTTGATGATTTCATCCTTCCCAAAACCTTTATAGGCTATAGTTGGAATAACCGGTGCACCCAACTCCTGGGCTAATTGGTCGATATCGAATTTAATATTTCTTTTTTCAGCTTCATCTATCATGTTTAGAGCTATTATCAGCTTTTTTTCCATTTCTAAAAGCTGGGCGGTCAGATATAAATTTCTTTCTATATTGCTGGCATCGATAACATTTATAATTACATCAGCATCTCCTGTCAGGATGAAGTCTCTTGCTACCATTTCATCTTCGGAAAAGGCTCCCAGGCTGTAGGTACCTGGGAGATCCACTAGATCAAACTCCCTGCCTTTGTATGTAAATTTGCCTTCCTTTTTTTCTACTGTAACACCCGGCCAGTTCCCTATGTGCTGATTTGAACCTGTAAGGGCGTTAAATAAGGTTGTTTTACCGCTGTTGGGGTTTCCAACCAATGCTATTTTTATCTTGTTCAAAGGCTAATCCTCATCTTTCATTATAATTTGGATACATTTTAGCTCATATTTCAACTAGTATTTTACCCGCAAGACCCCTACCTAGGGCTACTTTGTTTCCTTGTAAACTGACTATAACCGGTCCAAAATCATTTTTAATGATTTTGACAGGGGCACCAGTGTTAAACCCCATTTCATACAGTCTTTTTGTGGCGGTCCTTCCTGCATTTATTGCATTGACCCTTCCTCCATCGCCATTATTTAAATTTGTTAAATTTTTTGTCATTTCGCCACTCCTTTCTATACAATGCCTGCTACAATATGTATTTACCCAAGTTAGTCCATGCTAACCAACAAGTTAGCCCAAGATAACCGATTTGTCAATGATATTTATTTTCCAGATAGTCTGTGCTATTATATATATGGTTAGTTTGCAATAACTGTTAGGAGGTATTATAAATGCAAGTTGGTGAAACGATTGAGAATTACCTAGAGACAATTTTTATTTTGCTAAGGGATAAGGAAAATATCAGGTCTATCGATGTGGTGAATGAGATGGGATACTCAAAGCCTACTATTAGCCTC
>CAZMMB010000059.1:0-1793 GCA_964567325.1 uncultured Oscillospiraceae bacterium | reverse complement strand
AGGGAAGGTAATTATATCGAAATGGACCAATCGGGTTTTATTACACTTACTAAAAAAGGGAACATAATAGCGAAAAAGATATATGAAAGACATGTTCTTTTAACTGAAATTTTTATTGACTTAGGGGTTAGTGAGCCGATAGCCCGTGAAGATGCCTGTAAAGTTGAGCATTGTCTTAGCAAGGAAACCTTTCAATGCATAAGAGACTTCTATTTAAGTAAAAAATAAAATTGGAAACAGCATTAGAAAGGAAGAAGATGTATGAGCAAATTATTAGAGATGACACAAAAGTTCCCTATGACAAGCTATTGGAATGATTCCTGCTCTATAAAGGAATTGACTTATGCTATGGATAGGGGGGCAGTAGGCGCAACCACTAATCCTGTAATCGTAAAAAATCTGCTAGAAAAGGAGCTGGATAGCTATAAAAATACTATTATAAATTTAATAGAAGAATATCCCCAATCATCTGAGGATGAAATTTCCTGGATGGTCATTGAAAGGATGGCCATAGATGGAGCTAAATTGCTGGAGCCCTTGTTTGATCCAGCTAAAGGCACAGGCAGAATCTCAATCCAGACTAATACAAAGTATTACAATAATACAGATAAATTAGTTGAACAGGCATGCCGTTTCAATGGTTTAGCCCCGAATATGCAGGTGAAAGTACCGGCAACTTCCGCTGGAATAAAAGCTTTTGAAGAAATGACATATCGAGGCGTAAGCATCAACGCTACAGTATCTTTTACTGCAACACAAGCCTTAGCTGTCGCTGAAGCTGTAGAAAGGGGTTTAGAAAGAAGACAATCAGAAGCTATGGACAATTCTCAGATTAATCCCGTGTGTACAATTATGGTAGGTAGATTAGATGATTGGCTTAGGGAAAGTGCAGTAAAAAAAGGTATTTGCATAGACCCCTGCGCCTTGCACTATGGCGGGATTGCCTGCATGAAAAAAGCCTATAGGACTTATAAGGAGAGAGGTTACAGGACTAAATTGCTATCGGCGGCCTATAGGACGCCTCTGCACTGGCTAGAGTTTATCGGTGGTGATTTAATTATGACAATTCCTTACAAAAATCAACTTCTATTTAATGATTCGGACTTCCAGATAAAAGCCCGCATTGATGATGAGGTGAACCCCAATTATATTAAAGAACTTAGGAAGCACCCAGATTTTATCAAAGCTTATGATCAGATGGAAGTAGAGGAATTTGATGCATTTGGACTGGTCAACAAAACCCTGGACCAATTCCTCGACGGCTACGATAGCTTAGTAAAGATTATTAGAAAGTTTATGGTAAAATATTAACACTATTATAAATGACCACCTAAAAAGGTGGCCATAGTCTAGATATTACAAGTTAGTTTATATAGAAAATCGTGTATATTAGATACTATTGTTGTTACTTCAAGAGTGCCCCTATCCCTTAATTTGTTGAGTACAAACTCAGAAATATCAACAGCATATATATAGACAGGTCTGACCTTGTTATTAACAACAGTATAAGAAGGGGATAGGTTGCCTGTAGCGATGGTATGTAGTTGGCTAGCCAAGCATATGATAGTAGTTGCTTTCTTCGTATGCTTGCGCATTTGGTCCTGGGCATCTTCAGCATTGCTAAAAACACTGTAAAGGGGTCCGTCATCGCGGATCGACCCAGCCAGGACATAAGGAATTTTATTCTTTACGCATGCATACATTAACCCGTTATCTATATTGTGCTTCCTGATGCCCTCTTCAATAGAGCCAGCCCCGTTAATCATGTTTATGGCATCTAGATGGTGGTAATG
>CAZMMB010000058.1:1408-8388 GCA_964567325.1 uncultured Oscillospiraceae bacterium | reverse complement strand
CTATGTTTATTTAATGGGGCTTAAGAGGGGTTATTATAAGAGGGTGGATACTATAGACAGCCCTACTGTAAAGGAGAAGACTCTTAATGGAATTGCCCTAGGTATTAGTGCTGCCTTTGGGGCTTTAATCACATTGAGCACGGTGACTCGCTTGTGGTTTGAGATACTCAAATTTGGTAACAGTACGGATTTTAATATAGCAGATCCTATTTTCAATTTAGACATATCATTTTATATATTTAAACTGGAACTAATTACTCATGTTAACCAAATTCTCATAGGGGTAATCATAGCCTTTGTTGTGTTGACTGTATTGTTTTATGCCCTTCTCCTTTCAATGAGAAGACCTAAGGTCTTTGAGGATCCCGAGGGCGGTGAGTTTGAATATACAGAAAGTGGAGAACAGCGGTATACAGGGAACTTTACCCAAGGCTTTGGTTCTTTTGGCCAAAATATCAACGATGCCCTAGGTGGAGTGTTTAAAGGCTTTAGCCCACCGCCTAGAAGAGGCAAATCGACTCAGTTAGACAAGGAAAATCTGAAACAGTTGATGGTAATTGCTTCGAATCAAATAAAGGTGTTAGGGGTAATTTTCTTCCTGATGGTGGGAGTTAACTTTTGGCTTAAACAGTATCAGTTACTCTATTCGAGTGCAGGAGTACTATACGGGGCTGGTTATACGGATATAAATGTAACCCTGTGGGTTTACCGGATATTAGTGGGATTATCTGTTGTAGCAGCCGTAACCTTTGTTATGGGTATGCAAAAGAAGAGCGTCAAGATGATGCTAGCCACCCCCCTTATTATGATTGTTTTATCGGTAGCAGGAACAGGCGCCGGGCTCTTTGTGCAAAACATTATCGTTTCGCCTGATGAAATTAATAAGGAATCACCATATTTGCAAAACAATATTACCTATACACAATACGCATATGACCTTCAAGATATATCAGTAAAGGAATTTGAGGCTTCTAACACATTGACGAAAGAAGACATTTTGAATAATATGGGCACCATATCTAATATCAGAATCAATGATTTCGAGCCCGCAGAGAAGTTCTATAACCAAGCTCAAAGTATTAGGACCTATTACAAGTTCAATGGGGTTGATGTGGATCGCTACATGGTCAATGGTGAATATACCCAGACCTTCCTTTCGGCACGTGAAATAGATGAGAGCAACCCTGTAATAGAGAACCAACCATGGTTGGCAAAGCATCTGAAGTATACACACGGCTATGGGATTACCCTGTCAAGGGTGGATAAGGTAACAGAAAGCGGCCAGCCAGATATGCTCATAAAAAGCATACCGCCTATATCTGAGGTAGACGAGATTACCATAGATAGGCCGGAAATCTATTTTGGCGAGTTAACAAACAACTATGTTATAACCAACACAGATGAAGAGGAATTTGATTATCCCAGCGGTGATGTAAATGTATACAGCACTTACGAGGGGGATGCAGGGATTCATTTGAATCTACTGAATCGCATACTGTTTGCCATAAGGGAGCAAAGCTTAAAGATTCTTGTGTCCAACAATATAGACAGCGATTCTAAAATACTCATTAATCGGAACATTAAGACCAGGGTACAGAGGATTGCACCCTTTTTAAGCTATGATGCAGACCCATATATTGTTACTGCCGACGGGAGACTCTATTGGATGATAGATGCATATACCTATAGCAACTACTATCCCTACTCAGAACCATTCAATCCTGAAAGCAGGGTGAATTATATTCGTAATTCCATAAAAATCGTTATAGATGCCTATAACGGCGATGCTAGTTTCTATATGGTTGATGTCGATGATCCTATAGCGCAAACATTAAAGAAGATTTACCCGAAGCTTATAAAAGATTTTGACCAAATGCCTGAAGAATTGCAGAAGCACACTCGTTATCCCAACATGCTCTTTTCTATACAGGCAGGAATATATACCAAGTATCACATGAACGATGTAAAGGTCTTTTATCAGTCGGAAGATAGGTGGGAAATATCGCAGAATATTTACGGTATTGAGCCCCAGATAATGACTCCGACATACTATATCATGAAGCTGCCTGGTGAGGAAAAAGAAGAATTTATTAATTCTATACCATATACCCCATACGGTAAAAAGAATATGACGGGCCTTTTAATAGCCCGGAACGATGGGGATAGATATGGAGAACTTGTCTTGTTCCGCCTGCCAAAATCCAAGATAATTTATGGACCAATGCAGGTCGAGGGATTTATTGACCAGGAGACCGATATATCTAAAGAATTCTCCTTGTGGAACTCCGCAGGGTCTAGCTATACCAGGGGAGAGATGTTCGTTATTCCAATAGAAGATTCCTTGGTATATGTGGAGCCAATTTATCTAGAGGCTACTAACAGCAGCTTGCCAGAGGTGAAGAGGGTAATCATTTACTATAATGACAGGATAGCTTATGAACCTACCTTAGCCCAGGCATTGGATACAATGTTTGGTGCAGGATCAGGCTCCCCCTTAAACGGAGATGACGAGGGCCAATCAGGAACGGAAGCAGATACTCCTGATGACGAAGGAATACTGGAGATAGATGCCCTGATTAGGAAGGCTGTGGATGCTTATAACAATGCTGTCTCTGCACAGAACAAGGGCGATTGGGCGTCATATGGAGACTATTTAAAAGAATTAGAAGGCTATTTGAACAGGTTAAATGCGGATTCATCAGCCGAAGAGCCTGTTGGTTTAGATGACGACGATATTAATGTTGAGGATACAGCAGATGAATAATATGGGGGTAAGATATGGCTTTAAGTAATATGTTGATAATGTTTCTACTTGTTGGTTTGGTCATTCTGATTTGTGCGGTGGTTGCTATAGTGAAGCTATTTATGTGAAAGGGGCTAAAGAATTGGATCTAAAAAGAATGCTGTTTACTATACCACCGGATGCCCATACTAAAGGAGAGATTACGGCTATTTTAAGGAAACACCCAGAGGTTATGTTCGTGTCCTTGATGGGTGTAGATATAGGTGGACACGATACGGATGAAAAAATTCCAGTGGACCTCTTTATAGAAGAAATGGATGAATTCTTTTGCCAGGGGGTTCAGACAGATGGCTCAAGCGTTGTGCTTCCTGAGATTGCCTCATTAAATAACGCTAAAGTAGATATCATACCGGACCTAGATGTAAACTGGTATGTAGATTATAATTTTCTCAATACCGATAGTGAGACCGGCTTGCCGGTGGGAACGCTAAGGATTCCCTCGACCCTGCTTCACAACGATACGGCGGAGGTGGGATCCCGAACTATTTTAAAACAAACATCTGAACTATTTCAGAGGGAAATGTTGCAGATGCTTAAAGATCACCCCTATATATTTCAATACCTAGACATTGAATCGGCAGATGAAATTGTGGATGTGGAGATGACTGGTGCTACAGAGCTAGAGTTTTGGGTAAAAACACCGGAGGATAAGGCTGACAGGGAACAGCTATCTACATCCCAGGAGTTAAAGGAGCAGTATTGGCAGAGGACCAGGGGGCCGGTTCGCACGGCCCTTGAGCGCACTTTGCATTTCATCGATCAATATGGTGTCGGTGTAGAAATGGGACATAAAGAGGTCGGGGGGATAAAGGCAAAGCTGGGTCATTCCGGACGCTACGACCACATAATGGAGCAGCTTGAAATAGATTGGAGGTATAGTTCACTCATTCAATCAGCCGATAATGAACTGCATATAAGATACGTAATAAAAGATATATTTCACGCCCATGGCTTGGACGTGACTTTCATGGCAAAACCTATCGATGGTGTCTCAGGCAATGGGGCCCATACGCATATGGGGGCCCATGTAAAGCTGAAAGATGGCAGGAAGGTTAACCTCTTTGCTCCCAAGAATATGGAGGAACACTTTATGACTCCTATAGGCTATGGGGCACTGATGGGAATGCTGAAAAATTATGAGATTATGACCCCTTTTATTGCTTCGACAAACGATGCATTAAACAGGTTGAAACCAGGCTTTGAGGCACCGGTGTGCATCGTTACCTCCCTGGGGCATCAGACAGAAAATCCTTCTAGAAATCGTACTGTATTAATAGGCTTGATAAGGGATGAAAAGAACCCCTTAAGCACTAGATTCGAACTCAGATCCCCCAACCCCAAAAGTAATAAATATCTAGTGATGGCAACATCATACCTTACCATGCTTGATGGGATAAAGGCTTGCCTCAGTGGTGAAAAAACACCAGAAGAACTAGAGAAAATCTTATCGAAAGATTATGGTGAGGAAGGCTTTTATCTGGACAAGAACAGGGCCTATAGAAGCGAGGAAGATGTATATGAAGCCTTTACCCAGGAGGAAAGGGATAAACTTTTTGGAAAACCACCGGCGACGGTATGGGAAAGCCTTCGAAACTTTGACCAACACCCTGAAAAATTAGATGTAATAATCAAGGACGGAATATTTGATGAACTTACATTGGAATCATACAGACAAGCCATACTAGGGCAATGGTCCATGGAGCTCCACAATCGCATAATTCCCAATGTTATGGAGATGGTTAGGGGATGTAAAAAGTTGCATGATGATAGTGATTGTACGGATTTAGATATAGTAAATTGGAACAAAATACAGGAACTAAGGGTATACATAGGACAGGATAGAATAGGGGAGGATTCCCTTTTAACCCGAATCAAAATAGCATTGGATGAGGGGGAATACCAGCTAGCCTCAGATCTTCAGATAGAAATGAGGGCTCTGGTGGAAGATTTGAATTCGACTTACACTATGTATAAAAAGAACTTGCTATAAAAAGGCGGGGACATTTACCTGCCTTGTAGTGCTGATAAAGGATGGGTGGAGGGGTTCCCCCGTCTCGTGAAAGAAGGAAGGAACCATGTTAGACATTAAAATAATCCGTGAAAATTTCCAAACTGTTAAAAAGGGAATAGAATTCAGGGGCCAGGGAGATTATGACATAGACAAGGTCATAGAACTTGACCGCTTAAGAAGAGAAGTGTTAGCAGATGTAGAAACGAAAAAAAATCGTCAAAATATAGCATCAAAAGAAATCCCTAAGTTGAAAAAGGAAGGCAAGGATGTCGCCCTTTTAATGGCGGAGTTAAAAAGCCTTTCTGATGAAATTAAACAGTTGGATGCCAGGGTTGGCAAGGTTGAGGAAGACCTTCAAAATTCACTTTTGAACATACCCAATGTGCCACACGAAAAAGTTCCTTTCGGCCAAAGCGATGAGGAAAATGAAGAAATTCGAAGGTGGGGGGAACCGGGCGAATCGGAATTCGACATGAAAGCCCACTGGGATGTGGGGGCTGATTTAAATATCCTTGATTTCGAAAGGGCCACTAAGATAGCAGGTACTAGATTTACTGTCTATAAAGGACTTGGGGCTAGGTTAGAGCGGTCGGTTATGAACTTTATGCTCAATCTTCACACAGAGGAACATGGGTTTACAGAAATTCTACCCCCCTTTATGGTCAACAGAGATGCCATGACCGGTACAGGCCAACTGCCTAAATTTGAGGAGGATATGTTCCATTTACCTGCTAAGGATTTTTTCTTAGTTCCAACTGCGGAGGTTCCTGTAACAAATTTATTCGCCAACGAGATATTAAATGCTGAACAGCTTCCTATATATTACACAGCATACACTCCGTGCTTTCGCAAGGAGGCTGGCTCTGCAGGCAGGGATACCAGGGGACTGATTCGTCAGCACCAATTCAACAAGGTTGAGCTTGTTAAATTCGTGCGACCCGAGGATTCATATGATGAGTTAGAATCTCTTACAGGGGCAGCCGAGGAGGTTTTGAAGCGGCTGAAGATTCCTTATAGGGTTGTAAGGCTTTGCTCTGGTGACCTAGGTTTTAGTTCTGCAATGACTTATGACATTGAAGTATGGATGCCCAGTTATGGCAGATATGTTGAAATATCTTCTTGCAGTAACTTCGAAAGTTATCAGGCCAGGCGTGCTAATATCAGGTTCAGAAGGGATATGAAAAGCAGGCCAGAGTTTGTCCATACTTTGAATGGGTCTGGCCTGGCTGTAGGCAGGACCACTGCGGCTATACTGGAAAATTATCAGCAGGAGGACGGGTCTGTCCTGGTGCCAGATGTTTTAAGACCTTATATGGGCACCGATGTAATCAAAAGCAGGTAATCACCATGGCTTTAAAAATCAATGTAGGCGATATTTTGGAATTAAAGAAAGCCCATCCCTGTGGTGGAAAGACCTTCGAGGTAATGAGGACCGGGATGGATTTCCGCTTGAAATGCCTTAGCTGTGGGACCCAGGTGTGGATCCCCAGACCTAAGCTGGAGAAAAGGGTAAGGAAGATTGAGCCTGGAAGCGGATAAAAAATTATAGCATGTTAGGCAATCTTATTAGGGGTTGGTGAATAATGAAAAGATATGCATTCGATATTAACAGAAATAAAAAAGTAGCTAACGAGTGGGATAATTTTATTAATAAAAGACAGGTAGATAAAAATAATATAAGAAAGAAAATCTATGATTCGTGGAAAAGATCAATAGAATATGGTGTTGATTATGCAAATATAAACGCAAATATTTTAGCTGAAGAAGAGATTTCAACCCGCCTAATGAAAAATGATTTGATGTGTCGAATTGCACTGCCTTTTATGGAGCAGATTTACATGTTGATAAAGGATTCAGGGAGTTTGGTTTTGTTAACTGATTGCGATGGGTATGTATTAAAAATATTTGCAGATGCGAATATAAAGAAGAGTGCGGCAAGTAATTGGTTTGTAGAAGGATCAAATCGCAGCGAAAGGAATGCGGGCACCAATGCAATTGGCCTATGCCTGTATCTGGATGAGCCTGTACAAATATGGGGGGATGAGCACTACGCATTACAAAATAAATCGTGGGCCTGTTCCGCTGCTCCTATTCATGATAATAAGGGTAAAATGGTGGGGGCTTTAAATGTTTCTGGGGATGCTGATACTGTGCATTTCCATACGC
>CAZMMB010000058.1:0-1398 GCA_964567325.1 uncultured Oscillospiraceae bacterium | reverse complement strand
CCATACGCTGGGTATGGTAGAAGCATGTGCAAAAGCAATCGAAAATGAAATGAGATTGCAAAAAGTATATGAAAAGGTTGTTGAAATCAACAGCAGTCTAATAGCCACGATAGAATCTTTTACTGATGGGATATTGCTGATAGATGTTGATGGAGTTATAAATCATATTAATACTCAAGCCCAAAACATGTTGGAATTAACAGAAAAACAGGCTAAAGGACGAGCCTTAAATGAGTTAGTTGAATATAATAAATCTGTAATTGATTTCTGTCACCTAACCAAAGAAGTATCTGATAAGGAAATATATAAAAGTTGGAGAAAATAGCAATAGGTTTTTCGTATCTACAAAACTGGTTAAGTTAGAAAAAGAAGAAATCGGTGGTGTAGTCATCACATTAAAGAAGATGGAAAGCATAAGAAAACTTGTCAGCCGAGTTGCATCTGCTCATCCCAATTATAGTTTTGATGACATAATAGGGAAGTCTACCAAATTCCAAGAAACGATTAATTTGGCAAAAATTGCCTCTAACAGTTCATCAACGGTTTTGATTACAGGTGAAAGTGGGACGGGTAAGGAAATGTTCGTCCAATCGATTCATGAGGCAAGCAGTAGACGCGATGCACCCTTTGTTGCTATAAACTGTGCGGCTTTGCCAAAGAGTCTTATTGAAAGTGAACTGTTTGGATACGAACGGGGGGCCTTTACCGGGGCTAGAAAAGAGGGGCAGCCGGGGAAATTTGAATTTGCTGATGGAGGTACGATATTTTTAGATGAAATAGGGGACATGCCCTTAGATGTTCAAGCCAGTTTACTTCGTGTTATAGAGAATAAAGAGGTTACTAGAATCGGTGGATCTAAGGTAACTCCCATAGATGTGAGAATAATAGCCGCAACAAATAGGAATCTTGAGGATGCAATTGAAGAGAATCTGTTTAGAAGGGATTTATATTATCGCCTGAACGTGTTGTTAATTAACATACCTCCCCTTAGAGAAAGATCGGAAGACATAATAGAATTGGCCGATTTCTTCCTGAAGCGCTATTCCTCACAGATGGATAAATCTAAAATGATAATTGAAGAAAAGGGCTATGATGTCCTTAAAGGCTACTCCTGGCCTGGCAATGTCCGCGAATTAGAGAACATTATTGAAAGAGCCGTAAACTTTTCTAGGTCAAATGAAATAACAGCAGTGGAATTATCCAGGCATTTCTCCAGCAAAGGCATTAAAAAAGCCAGTATCTCACTAGATGAAAACAAGCAAATGTTACATAAGGATTCCGGTAAGAATCTTAAGGATGCAGAAAAGGCTCTAATTGTAAAAACATTGGAAGAGAACGATGGTAATATAAAAAGAACAGCAGATATTCTCGGCATAGGAAGGAGGACTTTATACAGGA
>CAZMMB010000057.1:765-8421 GCA_964567325.1 uncultured Oscillospiraceae bacterium | reverse complement strand
TATATGGCTGGGAGCAAAAGGGATGAAAGGGGTGAGGCGGTATGATTGTATTAAAAAAACTATTGGCTATCAGGGGTTTTAATAATGCCATGTCTTCTATAGTGGCAATCCTTGCCGGCCTCCTTTTCGGTTTGATAATACTGCTTGCTAGCAACGCTCCTCAGGCTTTACCCGGCTTCATAATAATATTGAAAGGTGGATTTTCAACAGGAGCCAAGGGCATGGGACAGGTAATGTATTTCGCTACCCCCCTGATATTGACAGGAATTTCAGTAGGCTTTGCCTTCAAGACTGGACTTTTCAACATAGGCGCATCAGGTCAGTTTATTATGGGTGCTTTTATAGCCATATATATCGGGGTCAAATGGACCTTTTTACCTGGAGCCAGCCATTGGATTGTTGCCCTAATAGGGGCCACCCTTATCGGTGGACTATGGGCTTTGATTCCGGGCCTGCTTAAGGCCTATCTAAATGTCCATGAGGTCATATCAACAATTATGATGAATTATATAGGTATGTATTTTGCTAACTTCATGGTTAAAACTACAGTATATGATTCTAAAAAGGCCCTTTCCATGAATGTAGCCCCGACTGCTGTTCTCCCTAAAGGCGGATTGGACAAGGTGTTTTCTAATCCTTTGGGATCTTCAGGGGCCTTGGATGTATCGACGGTAAACAGCGGTTTTTATATTGCTATTATCGTGGCTATAGTCATGTATATAGTATTGAACAAAACTACATTCGGCTATGAGCTTAAAGCATGTGGTTTTAATAAGGATGCCAGCAAGTATGCGGGAATAAACGAGAAAAGAAGCATTGTTTTTTCAATGGTTATAGCCGGGGCATTAGCTGGCTTGGGTGGTGGCCTCCTCTACCTTTCAGGACCTAGCGGCCGCCATATAAAGGCTGTTGATGTGCTGGCCATAGAAGGTTTTAATGGGATTCCTGTAGCCCTTTTGGGATTATCAAACCCCATAGGCATAATTTTCTCTGCTATCTTTATTTCCTACATTACCTTGGGGGGGAATTATTTGCAAACCCTGGATTTCGTACCTGAAATCATTGATATAATAATCGCATGTATCATCTACTTCAGCGCCTTCGCTTTATTATTTAGAAATATTCTGCCTAAGTTGCTTAAAATGTTGACTAAGTCCGATACTGATCTTTTAGAGGGGGGGAATCAATAATGAATATATTGTTTTTAATTGCCCAGCAAACAATGTTTTTCTCAATACCCCTGCTCATCGTGGCCCTAGGTGGGGTCTTTACTGAACGTGGCGGAGTAACAAACATTGCCTTGGATGGAATGATGATAATGGGAGCCTTTACTAGTATTTTCTTTATTAACAGGATGCAGGGTTTTATGAGTGGCCAGCTCCTATTGCTTCTAGCGATTTTAATAGCTGTTTTAACGGGAATGATTTTTTCACTCCTCCATGCCTTTGCCTCAGTAAACATGAAGGCCGATCAGATAATAAGCGGTACTGCCCTGAATATGTTTGCTCCTGCTTTTGCAATATATGTGGCCAGAATGATTCAGACTAATCACGTCCAGCAAATTACTTTCCAAAATACTTTCAGAATGGCTTCAGTACCCCTACTGGGTAAAATCCCTGTAATAGGGGGGATGTTTTTTAAAAATGCCTATATTACCACATACATCGGATTGATTATCTTAATCATCTCCGTCATAGTCCTTTATAAGACCAAATTTGGACTTAGGCTCAGGGCTTGCGGAGAGCATCCCCATGCAGCAGATTCTGTGGGTATAAACGTATATAAAATGCGTTATGCAGGTATTATTATATCGGGAGGTTTAGCGGGCTTAGGGGGACTGGTCTTTGTTGTCCCTACCTCAACGCAGTTTAATGCTACTGTATCGGGCTATGGTTTTTTAGCCCTGGCAGTTATGATATTTGGCCAATGGAAGCCTTTAAGGGTTTTGTTTGCGGCATTTTTCTTTGGATTGATGAAAACAATAGCATCTGCATACTCGGTAATTCCCATACTAGCCACTGCTAATATACCTAGCGATGTGTATAAGATGGTACCCTTTATTGCAACCCTGGTTGTGCTGGCCTTTAGCTCCAAATCTTCACAGGCTCCTAGGGCTGTAGCAGTTCCCTACGACAAGGGAAGCAGATGAGTAGAAAGGAAAATTAGTGGCGTTTTTACCTGTTACAAGGGATGAGATGAAGGACAGGGGGTGGGAAAAACCAGATTTTGTATTGATAACTGGAGATGCCTATGTTGACCACCCTTCTTTTGGCCATGCTATCATAGGTCGCCTGCTTGAGAGGTGGGGTTATAAGGTAGCCATCTTAGCCCAGCCGGATTGGCGCAGCCTAGAGGATTTTAAGCGCTTTGGAAGGCCCAGACTAGGTTTTTTAATCACTTCTGGTAATGTGGATTCCATGGTCAACCATTATTCGGCATACAAGAGGAGGAGGCGGACAGACAGCTATTCGCCTGATGGGGAAAGTGGATATAGGCCGGATAGGGCCCTCATCGTGTACAGCAACAGGGCTAAAGAGGCCTACAAGGGCATCCCAGTAGTTATAGGAGGCATAGAAGCCAGTTTGAGAAGATTGGCCCACTACGATTATTGGGATGATGGACTTAGAAGATCTATCATAATGGATTCAAAAGCTGACCTTTTGGTATATGGAATGGCCGAAAAATCCATGGTAGAGCTTGCTCAAGCCTTGGACAGTGGCATTGAAATTAAAGATATCAGCTGGATTCCCGGCACAGCTTACTATAGATCTCTTGACTTCGATGAACTTGACCAGGAACTTCCCGGTCAAGAAGCCATTGTTTTGCCCACATGGGAGGATCTTAAGGATTCAAAGAAGGCTTATGCTGATAGTTTTAAAATACAATACCGGAACAACGACCATGTCAATGGCAAAAGCCTGGTGGAACCCTATGGTAAAGGGGGCGGTGTAATCGTGAATCCACCCATGCCGCCCTTGGAAGGACGGGACTTAGATGATGTATATCAACTCCCCTATGAAGGAAATTGGCATCCGATTTATGATGAACTAGGTGGTGTTCCAGCCCTTGAAGAAGTTAAATTCGGCATAACTTCCAATCGGGGTTGCTTCGGAGGCTGTGCTTTCTGCGCCTTGGCCTACCATCAGGGGAGGGAGGTCAGGGGAAGGAGCAAGCAGTCCATCTTGGAGGAAGCTAAATCCTTGACCGAAAGGAAAGACTTTAAGGGTTATATACATGATGTTGGGGGCCCTACGGCTAATTTTCGTTTTCCCGCCTGCGAGAAACAACTGAAATATGGAGTTTGCAAGGATAAGGACTGCCTTTTTCCCAGCCCCTGTAAGGAGCTTATAGTAGATCATAAGGACTACCTTGATATTCTAAGAAACTTAAGAAAACTGCCTAGGGTAAAAAAAGTCTTTATCCGTTCGGGAATTCGCTATGATTACCTAATGGCAGACAAGGACACACAGTTCTTGGAGGAAATCTGTAGACACCATGTTAGCGGGACTTTAAAAGTTGCGCCTGAACATATTTCTGATAGGGTTTTGAGGCGAATGCATAAGCCGGCTAAGGGGGTCTTCGAGGCATTTAGCAAACGCTACAAGGAAATTAATGAAAGGATAGGCAAGAAGCAATATTTGATTCCCTATTTAATATCATCCCATCCGGGGGCAAGCCTTCAAGATGCTTTGGAATTAGCCCTCTACCTTAAGGCTAGTGGCTTCATACCTGACCAGATTCAGGATTTCTATCCGACACCAGGTACTTTGGCTACCTGCATGTACTATACGGGGCTTGATCCTTTAACGGGCGAAGGGGTTTATGTGGCAAGAGATAGGGAGGAAAGGCGTCTCCAGCGGGCATTGTTACACTTTCACAAGAAAGAAAACCATTCTTTGGTAATAGAGGCATTGAAAAGATTAAAAAGGGAAGATCTTATCGATTATCTTAAATAATATTCTTACTGGGCTATCTGTGGAAGGGAGGAAGGGAATGAGCTTGATTGGGATTCTTCCAAGGGTGGTTTCCGAAAGTAAAAAGCAGTATGAAAATCTTCTAGGGGAAGATCAATCAAATGCATTTGCTTTAAAGGAAATTGTTTCAAATAAGGAAGGGGATTTTGAAAGAGAAAATATCTTGTCCAGGGGTGATAATCTTAAATTCATGAAATATTTAATGGATAAAGACAAGCTGGGGGGTAAGTTAAAGTTTATTTATATCGACCCACCCTTCTTTACCAGAAGTCAATATGGGGCAGATTTCAAGGTTCAGTCTGACATAGTTAAGAGGATTCCCGCCATGAAGCAAAAGGCCTACAGCGATAGTTGGGAAGCGGGTATGGAAGAGTATTTAACCATGCTAGGGCTAAGGCTGAGGTTAATGAAAGATCTTCTAGCAGATGATGGGAGCATTTTCGTCCATCTGGATTGGCATTCTGTTCACTATATCAAAGTATTGATGGATGAAATATTCGGCAGAGAAAACTTTGTTAATGAAATCATCTGGCAATATAAGTCGGGGGGTGTAAGCAAAAGGCGCTTTGCAAGGAAACATGATACAATACTCTTTTACAGTAAAACTGATGAGTACTATTTCATGCCCGGTAAGGAGAAATCATATAATAGGGGATATAAACCTTATCGTTTCAAGGGGGTTAAGGAGTATCGAGACCAGATAGGTTGGTACACCATGGTTAATCGAAAAGATGTTTGGCAATTGGATATGGTTGGAAGAACTTCGGCTGAAAGAACCGGCTATGTAACCCAGAAGCCGGAAACCCTAATTCAAAGGATGCTAGAAAGTTGCACCAAAGAGGGGGACCTGTGTGCTGATTTTTTTGGCGGTTCAGGGACAATGGCCTCAGCAGCAAATAAAATGGGAAGAAGATGGATATCCTGTGATATAGGTAGGTTGGCAACGATTAATTCCCATAAAAGAATGATAAAGGGCGGAGGGTCTTATGGATTGTATGAGGAAATGGAAGAATCAATCCACTCTGATTTGGGCCAGCTAAAGGCGGACGTCGCATTGGAAGCTGACCCGATTTTCGACAAAATGCGCCTAAAAGTTACTTTAACCGGATATCGACCATATTCATTGGAGAATTTGCCGGTGGAGGAAAAATATCTACCGATACTTGAGGAGATTATAAATGAGGACCCCCTGCAGCTAATCGCCTATTGGAGCGTAGACCATAACTATAAGGATGGAATTAATAGGCCTGATGCTTATCTTTGTAAAGAGGCTGAGGGGATTGATACAATATATGAGGGCATAGGGCACTCCTTTGGCCCTATCTTGATTAAGGCAGTAGATATCTTTGGAAATAGCGCCACATTAAAAGTGGACTTGTGATTATCACATTGAATGTAAATTTATGATGCAGACAAGGGCTTGGTTGGGGATTTGTAGGATTAAATATATAAATTGGAATTGGAAGTGTTTGAGGAATGGTAAGAATGAATGGAGACCTTATAAAGAAGAAATTAAAAACATGGGGGTTGGATGCACTATTTATCCTTATTGCTTGCGCTTTAGGGGCCTTTTCCACCATCCATATACTAATACCAAATGGTTTGTCCAGCGGTGGGGTAACCGGCATTTGTCGAATAATTCAAGAGACTACAGGTATAAGTTTTTCCCTACTTTATTATGTCTTTGTATTCTTAATTTTAATAGTTTGTGCAATCCTGCTGGGTTTGGGTGAAGCGAGAAAAATACTACTTCTTAGCCTAGTATTTCCAACTTTCCTTTTTATATTTGAACAGTTTAATATAAACCTCCTGGAGGAAAAAGACCTTATTTTAGCAGCTATATATTGCGGGGTTTTCACAGGTATAAGCATAGGGCTTTTATTTACCCGGGGCTATTCCATGGGAGGGACCGACACCATTGCGAAAATCATACAATTGAAACTTCTTCCCCATGTGGGAATATCTAAAATTCTTCTTATAGTAGATGGGATTATAATAGTCACTTCAGGCCTTTTCTTTGGGAGAAATATAGCACTCTATGCCCTAGTAACCCAGATAATTTTTTCCAGGGTAGTTGAATACGTTATGTACGGTTTTGAAACTAAAGTAGTGCAGGTTGAGATAATCACAGAAAAGTATGATCAAGTGGTAAACTTTATTCTTCATGAAATAAAGCGTGGCGTGTCCAATGTCACCGTTATAGGGGAATATACACAAACACCTAGGCGGAAAATAATAACCCTATGTTCTCCTCGAGAAAGCATGCTTATTAAGCAATATGTTGCAAAGGAGGACGAGAATGCCTTTGTAACAGTCATACGAGTGGAAACGGTATGGGGTGCGGGCAAGGGTTTTATTGGCCTAGCAGAGGAAAAAAAGAAATAAATAAATCGGAACATCTTTTTATTTAACTCGTCATACTAGCAAAGGCAGGTAGTTACAGTTATTATGAGGAGGGAAATGAAATGAAAGGTGCCAATAAGCAAAAGTTGGTTTTTTGTGTGGTCATAATTCTTTTATTGGGCTTGATGGGTACAGCTTGTACAGGCATATTTGCGGAAGAACCACAGGCAGATTTAAACAAATATCAAGGTAAAACTATTTTTATGCATGTGGGAAGTCCCTTGATTCTTGCGGGTGAGGAAGTATCCTTCCTCGATAGTGAAGATTTTGATCTAGCGGCAACATTATATAATAAGCGTGTCTTAGTCCCCCTCCGGGCTGTATCTGAATATCTGGGGGGGCTTGTTGCTTATAATGAGGCTAAGGGACAAGTAACAGTTTCCTATATGGCCAAGGAGTTTGTATTTCCTATCGGAAAAGCGGAGGTCCTTGTAAAAGAGTCGGGGAAGACTGAGAAGATAAAGATGGATAGCCAGGCTAGGATAATTAATAACCGGACCATGGTCCCCCTTAGAATCATATCGGAGGAGCTCTTTTCTAAGCGGGTAGACTACAACGATGGAGTTATAATGATCAGTGACCAAGACTTGATTCTATCTAAAGAAAGGGGCCTTGTTTCCACGGTTAAATCAAAGATAGGCCACGCCACAAAAGCCAAGTCGGAAGAACAGTTAATGGCTTTGATGGAAAGTAAGGAAAAGAATTTCTTTGAAAAAATCAGGTCAGGCTTTGGCTATGTGGATATAGCAGTCTCAGACATGTCAATGGATGGTAGTGCCAGGCCTGAGGCTTCTGTAAACATCTCAAAACAGTCAAACAACTTTGGTGGATATGAAGGATCTTCCACCGACGACTATGCGAAAACCAATGTTCAAGTAGAAGGTATAGACGAGGCTGATATCGTAAAGACGGATGGCAGCTATATTTACTATGCAGGCAATAATGCTGTAAGGATAATAAGGGCAGAGGGTTCTAGGATGGCGGAGGTCTCTAGCATAAGACTGGACAGGGAGAAATATGTGCAAGAGATTTATCTGGATGAAGGCAGGTTGATCCTAGTTGGCAACAGAGAGGGTAAGGATGGAAAATCTTTCTCATATGTTGATATTTATGATGTATCAGATCCGTCAACACCTGGCCTTTTAAAGGGCCATGAAATGGAGGGCTATTATCAGACAAGCAGGAAGTCGGGGGACCAGCTATATCTGATTACAGGTACAGGTTGGCATGGTGGAATCATTCGACCACTTATGAAGGATACTGTAGTTAGTGAAAATTA
>CAZMMB010000057.1:0-755 GCA_964567325.1 uncultured Oscillospiraceae bacterium | reverse complement strand
GGGACAACTGGAGGACGGAGGTAGAGGCTATTACAGCCCATGGTTCCACGGTCTACATGAATGAATCTGCCCTCTATTTAGCTACGGATAATTTTGACGGAACGACCAATATCAGTAAATTTGCCATAGATGGCATGAATATCGGCTATGGGGGGTCGGGCAAGGTAAAAGGAACCATACTGAACCAATTCTCAATGGATGAGTACGAGGGCAAACTCCGTCTTGCTAGCAGCTTATGGGAGGAGGGCAATAATCTTTTCGTACTCGATGAATCCCTCAATATTATTGGGTCTGTAACAGGGCTTGCAAAAGGTGAGACTATATATTCGGCACGATTCGTGGGCGATAAAGCCTATGTGGTTACTTTTAGGACCATAGATCCTCTTTTTGTGTTTGATTTATCCAACCCTGCCAAGCCGATAGTAACGGGAGAGTTGGAGATTCCCGGCTTTAGCAATTACCTCCACCCGGTAGGAGAGGATCTTATATTGGGTATAGGTATGGATACCCGTGAGGTTTTTGAAAGGGATGCTGCTGGAAATGAGACGATTATAGGCGTCAATCAAGGAGGCTTGAAAGTTTCCCTATTTGACGTTTCTGACATGGGCAAACCCAGGGAAATATCTAATTATATAGTAGGCGATAGCGGCAGTCACAGCGAGGCCCTTTACAATCACAAGGCTGTAATGGTTGACTCCTATTCCCAGCAAATAGCCTTTGATGCATCAATTGTAGAGGATAAAGGGCGTAATTAT
>CAZMMB010000056.1:0-8512 GCA_964567325.1 uncultured Oscillospiraceae bacterium | reverse complement strand
AAGCTGCTGGGAAGATTCTTGCCACTAGTCCCTCGATTTGCATTATAGTTGACCTTCACAGGGACGCAGCTTCTTATACTGGAAATAGCAAGCAGACTTTTCAAGTAGCTGGGAAAAATGCTGCCCAATTTAGCTTGGTGGTAGGACAGGGCAATGAAAATGCCAAAGAACTGAAAAGTTTTGCTGACATTATAAGCAAGAAGGCCAATAGCCTTTATCCTGGCTTTAGCAAGGGCCTCATACTAAAGGAATACAAATACAACCAACATCTGGCAGATGATTACATACTCCTAGAAATGGGCAATAATCAAAATAATATAGAGGAGGCAAAACTTTCGGCAGTCCTGTTTGCTGATGTCTTGGAGGAAATACTAAAGGAGATGGGCTTATAAATAGGGTCTGCTGAACGGATTATTTGAAAGCAGAATCCGTTCAGCCGGCAGATAAAATCTGCCAGCAATCGGCTAAACATCGAATTATGCCGATTGCAGACCCTATCTATTGGCGAGCTGAACAGATGGAAAATATACCCTTATTATTCCATCTTCACAAATGCAAGGACTATGGTAAAATACACTATTAAACCTTGCACTTGTGAGATTCATAAATGGTCAGAATATAGTAAGTGAAGACATTTATGAATTGTTCAGCAAGCCCCAAATAGTCTTATGAGAACTGAAAGAAAAGCAGAAGCGAATGTAAACAAAAAGAATAAAAGATTGGCCAGGGGGCGAAAAATAGCCATATTTTTATTGGTTTTTTTTCTGTATAGTGGCCTGGTTATTGTGGATTTTACCGGTTCAGAATTGACTGGATATCCACCTCATCTTCCCCTACAGGTTAAGCGGATAGACCCAAATCATATATCTGTTATGTTTTGGGGTATCAACAATGTTTTTGCCCTTCCCCTAGCTACAAGCCTTCTGTCAGCAGCTGCTAATTCAGAATAATTGAAAGGTTTTATTGGAAGTAGGCCACCGGCTGTGCAATATTTCAAGTTTGGTGGTATTTATAAGTATCTTTATACACTATTTGTATAAAATCTTCAAAATTGGTGTATATATTCACGAATCTTTGCATGAACCCCCACCAAACTTGATTTTTTGCACAGTTTTCCGTTGCTAACCCGCCTGCGTCGCTTTATTTTTCTTTTATGCGATTGGAGTGGACTACCACTCACCCACTGGCCCCCTCTTTTCTAAGCTTAGAAAATATGCTACAATAAGGCGACTGCGTAGGCGGTCTGCTTTTAATGAAATGAATATGGCTAAGGCACTGCTTGTATTGTAATTTGTAATATGACATTTGCCATTTGGATTGTAACCTGATAAATTGACATTTGAGGAACGTGCCATTTGGATTGTAACCTGATAAATTGACATTTGAGGAACGTGCCCTTTGCTACCATTTGTCATAGGTGAATTTGTCATTTGACTTGGACATTGCAATTTGTTATTTCATATACATAATATTTGCAGATTGCTGAAAGAATAAGTTATCTTTTTAACAGAAATAAGAATGAGATGATACAGCTAGCAAAAGCTAATTTAAAGAGTTTCTACTGGCTTGAATCAAGGAAGTCTTACTGAAATTCAAAGATTGACCAGATGAGAAGGTGAATATAGGGTTAATAGCTTTTGACCTTTGGGTCATGGGGTGAGTGACCCAAGAATCATTCTAAGTTACCGTTTTAATTTCGGAGGGAACATGGACCAATACAGTAAAAACATTAGGAACTTTTGTATAATTGCCCATATCGATCACGGAAAATCCACACTTGCCGATAGGCTACTGGAGTTTACCGGCCTAGTTCAGCGGCGGGATATGAAAGAACAATTTCTAGATAATATGGATATAGAAAGGGAGAGGGGAATCACCATCAAGCTTCAAACCACCCGTTTGAACTATCGTGGGAAAGATGGACAGGATTATATTTTCAACCTAATTGATACCCCTGGTCATGTAGACTTCACCTATGAGGTTTCTAGGAGTCTCGCTGCCTGTGAGGGGGCGGTTTTAGTTGTTGATGCTAGCCAGGGTGTTGAGGCCCAGACCCTTGCTAACGTCTATCTAGCTTTAGATGAAGACCTGGAAATCCTCCCTGTGATAAATAAGATTGACCTGGCAAGCGCAGACCCGGATGGGGCAAAAGCAGAGATAGAGGAAGTGATAGGAATCGACGCAGAGGATGCGCCCTTGATTTCGGCTAAGGAAGGCTTGGGAATAGAGGAGGTCCTTGAAAAGGCAATTGAGGTTATTCCTCCGCCCTCGGGGGATCCAAAAGGCAAGTTGAAGGCCCTGATTTTCGATTCTTATTACGACAACTATAGGGGTGTGGTAATTTATACCAGGATATTTGATGGCAGGGTAAAGGCCGGTGATCAAATCCGCCTGATGAGTACAAAGAAGACATATGAAGTAACGGAAGTCGGTGTTTTTTCGCCGGGCCATACACCGGTAGATGAATTGCAGGCAGGTGAGGTAGGATATATTTCTGCCAGCATTAAGCAGGTGGCCGATGCCAGGGTTGGGGATACGATAACCCTAGATAGCAACCCTACTGATAGGCCATTTCCCGGCTATAAAAAGATGCAATCCATGGTATATTGTGGTATTTATCCGGCAGAAGGGGAAAAATATGAAAACATTAGGGACGCATTGGAAAAACTTCAGGTTAATGATGCTGCTTTCCTTTTCGAACCAGAGACATCTACAGCATTAGGTTTTGGTTTCAGGTGTGGTTTTTTAGGCCTGCTCCACATGGAAATAATTGTTGAAAGACTAGAGAGGGAATTTAACCTGGCTATAGTAACAACATCGCCTAGTGTAATCTATAAGGTAATAATGAACGATGGTAGTGAAATGATGATTCAAAATCCGTCTAATCTGCCTCCTCTGACTCAAATCAGCCATATCGAGGAGCCGATTGTAAAAGCGGATATAATGATTCCTAACGAATATGTAGGGAGTATAATGGAAATTTGCCAGGATAGACGAGGAGTGATGACCCACATGGAGTACATTACAGAAACTAGGGTCGCCCTCCATTACGAAATGCCTCTAAATGAGGTAATCTATGATTTTTTTGACGCCTTGAAATCAAAAACAAGGGGCTACGGTTCCTTGGACTATGAATTTATCACTTACCGCAAATCAGATTTGGTTAAACTTGATATCCTGCTCAACAAAGAGCAGGTGGATGCCTTTTCTATGATAGTCCACGAATCAAAGGCCTATAACAGGGGCCGATTTGTCTGCGAGAAGCTTAAGGAAATCATACCTATGCATCAGTTCGAAGTCCCCATACAGGCCGCAGTAGGTCAAAAAGTTATTGCTAGGGAAACTGTTAGGGCCCTCAGAAAAGATGTAATAGCCAAATGCTATGGTGGGGATATATCCAGGAAGAAAAAATTACTGGAAAAGCAGAAGGAAGGCAAGAAAAGGATGAGGCAATTCGGTAGCGTTGAAGTACCACAGGAGGCATTTACTGCAGTATTGAAGTACGATGATAACAAATGATTCAAAGAATAAAAAAACCGGTCTTTACATCCACATCCCTTTTTGCGAAAAAAGGTGCAATTACTGCGATTTCCTCTCCTATAGCAGCGGGAATTGGGAGGACCATAAAGCCTATGTGGATGCTTTAGTGACGGAGCTGGATTATCATAGCCATAAGGCCTATATATTTGATACCATTTACATTGGAGGGGGGAGCCCCTCCTTTCTTAGTATAGAATTGATAGACTGCATCTTAGGCGCAATTCATAAGAGGTTAAAGTTAACGGCAAATCCCGAAATAACTATAGAAGTAAATCCCGGTCAGATAAGCAAGGACAAGTTAAGGGCATATGTAGGTGGTGGAATCAACCGCCTAAGCATGGGGGCACAATCCTTTGACCAAGGCCTTTTAAAAATAATGGGTAGAATCCATAAAAAAAGTGATATTGTGGAAGGTTTTTATTTGGCTAGAGAAAATGGATTTTCCAATATTAGCTTGGATTTAATATTTGCCCTTCCAGGACAAAGTCTTAATTTGTGGGTCGAAAGTCTAAATCAGGCATTAGACCTCTGCCCTGAACACATTTCTTTTTACGCCTTGCAGATAGAGCAAGGAACCCCCTTTTACACAAGCATCAATAATGGGAGTCTTAAGGCCGTAAGCGACAGTGAGGACAGAGATATGTACCATAGAGCTGTAGACATACTTAAAGAAAGGGGTTATATCCATTATGAGATATCCAACGGGGCAAAATTAGGTTTTGAATCTCGCCATAACATGAAATACTGGTCCATGGAGGATTACCTAGGCCTAGGCCTAGGATCACATTCGTATATAGAGGGGGAACGCTCCAGTAACGAAGATAATCTGTCCACCTATATAAAATTGTCTAGGGAGATTGGTGATAAACCGGGCCAAACCTGGCCCAGTTCTCAATCTGCATTAAACTGGCCCAGCTCTCAATCTGCATTAACATTGACCAGCTTTCAATCTGTATTAGCCCGGCCCAGCTTTCGGTCTGCATTAACATTGCCCAGCTTTCAATCTGTATTAGCCCGGCCCAGCCTTCGGTCTGCATTAACATTGCCCAGCTTTCAATCTGTATTAGCCCGGCCCAGCCCCTGGTCTATATTCTCTCACAAAAACACGAGGGAGGATGAGATGGCGGAATATATGTTTACAGGGCTGAGAAAGGTGGAAGGAATAAATATCCTTGATTATACTATGCGCTTCGGCAGATCCCCGCTAGAGATTTACAAAAAGCCCATTGAAGGCTGGAGTAAAGAAGGGTTCCTGGTGGTAGATGAAAGGAAAAATTCGCTCAAAATGACCCTCAAAGGGATGGACTTATTTAATCGCGTATTGGTAGATTTCATATAGGAAAAGGAGTTGTAGGATGGCAAAATTTATAATGTCTTTTGATCAGGGGACAACATCTTGCCGGGCGGTTCTCATCAACCACAGGGGAGAGATTGTCAGCTTAGCTCAAAAGGAAATTAAACAAATTTTCCCCAAACCCGGTTGGGTAGAGCATGACCCTATGGAAATCTGGGCAGTTCAGGCAGGGGTCGCCCAACAAGCCATGAGGCATATTGGTGCCGAATACAGCGATATTGTCGCTATAGGTATAACCAACCAGCGAGAAACAACAGTGGTGTGGGATAAGCTTACGGGAGAACCTGTGTACAATGCTATTGTGTGGCAGTGTAGAAGAACGGCTGAGTATTGCGATGAGCTTAAGGATAGGGGGCTGGCCGATAAAATTAAGGATAAAACAGGGTTGTTCATAGATGCCTACTTTTCAGCCACAAAGCTAAAATGGATTTTAGATAATGTGAAGGGATGCAGGGAGAGGGCACAGAAGGGGGACCTCCTCTTTGGGACAATCGATAGCTGGCTTATATGGAAATTAACTAGAGGCAGGGTTCATGTTACAGATTACTCTAATGCTGCAAGGACCATGCTCTTCAATATCCACCAGCTAAAGTGGGATGATGAGCTTTTATCAATCATGGACATACCTGAGATAATGTTGCCCCGACTTGTAGCTACAAGTTCCATATACGGGGATACGGATCCATTGATTTTCGGTGGACCAATTCCCATCGCCTCAGCCTCGGGGGACCAACAAGCGGCCCTCTTCGGTCAAGGATGTTTCTTTGCAGGCAATGCAAAGAACACCTATGGAACCGGAGGTTTTCTTCTTATGAATACAGGGAAAAATCCAGTCAGATCCAAAAAAGGTTTGCTAACAACTATTGCTTGGGGGATTGATAGTGAGGTTAACTATGCTTTGGAAGGGTCCATCTTTATAGCAGGGGCTGCCGTCCAATGGCTGAGGGATGAGCTTGGGATAATTGCTAAGGCATCGGATACTGAAGCCCTAGCTAACAAAGTTGTCGACAATGGAGGCGTTTACTTCGTACCCGCCTTTGTGGGGTTAGGGGCCCCTTACTGGGACCCTTACGCCAGGGGTATCATCACAGGTCTCACTAGGGGTTCAAATAGAGACCATTTAATCAGGGCAACCCTTGAATCCATAGCCTATCAAACATGGGATGTGTTGAAGGCAATGCAAGAAGAGGCAAACATAAACCTGGATGTTTTAAAAGCTGATGGGGGAGCATCTGAAAATAATTTCCTCATGCAATTTCAGGCAGATATTATAGGTGCATCGGTGGAACGTCCAGTGAATAAAGAAAGTACAGCCCTGGGGGCAGCGTATTTGGCGGGGCTAGCAACCGGTTATTGGGCCAGTATAGAAGATATTATAGCCAACAGACAGGTAGAAAATATCTTCAAACCTACAATGGAAAAAGGGGTAAGGGAAGAATTGTTGCAGGGATGGCATAAAGCAATTTCTAGGGCCCTTAAATAGTTCAGAGCTTATTAGGTATTTAGGACTGAAAGGATTTTATAACAGAAAGGATTCTAAAAGTGAAGGAATACAAAAAATATTACGAGGAACTTATAAAAACGCCTGCTTTTGCTCACATTAACAGCGAGGAGGATATGGATTGGCTTATGGGTTGCCTGGAAGGTAGAATTGTGGATTACGATGGGAAAGAGGAAGTATGGATTTCGGATGGATTTTTGTATGTAAATATATCTGATACTAATAAGGCAATTCGGATGAAAAAGAAAAGGGCGGACAAGCTTTGCAGCTATAAGTGTGACTTTCATCAGAGGCTGATTGAATATCTTTTAAAATGGGAAAAAATTAGTAAAAACAGTTGACAATGTCTGCCCGTAGTGGTAAATTAGTAGTAGGTTAGCACTCACTTGCATCGAGTGCTAACAAACAAAAAAGAGGGGGGAGGGCAATGACCTTAAACGAACGGAAATTAAAGATTTTGCAGGCCATTGTAATGGACTTTATACGCTCCGCCGAGCCCATAGGATCACGGACCTTATCTAGAAAATATGAAATGGGAATAAGCCCTGCTACAATTCGTAACGAAATGGCAGATTTAGAAGAAATGGGTTTTTTGACACATCCCTATACATCGGCGGGAAGGGTCCCTTCCACCAAGGCCTATCGACTATATGTAGATGACTTGATGGAAAGATATGAGTTAGAGGAAAATGAAAAAAATCAAATCCGAAGCAAATTAAATATAAAAATATCCGAGTTGAATAAAACCATAGAACATGCAGCAAAACTGCTTTCAGATCTAACAAGCCTGACTTCTTTTGCTGTCACACCGGGGCAACATGAAGACTTTCTAAAATATGTAAACATCATACCTGTAGATGACACAACAGTAGTCCTGGTTTTGGTGTCAGAGAGCGGGAAGGCGTCCAATACGGTTTTGAAACCCAAGTCCGGTTTTAAGCATGAGCAGTTGGAGCTATTGGCAAAAGTCCTTACTTATAATTACAAGGGCAAGAGGCTGTCAGATATCCTTACAATGGATATAATAAGGAATTTCGAATCGGATATAGAGGTGATGAGCAAACTTGCCGATTCTATTATGCCTAAATTCATGAGAACCCTGGAAAACATGCTGGATACCGAGTTGTATTTAGATGGCTTAATGAATATATTCAACATACCTGAATATAGCGATATTGAGAAAGCAAAAATGTTTTTAGAGATGGTCAACAAAGAAAGCTTTTCCGATGTGCTTGTTAACCGTGAGAATGGTGTGATTATAACCATAGGGGACGAAAATACGGAAGAGATTATGAAGGACTGCAGTCTAATTACTGCAACCTACAGAATCAATGGCAAATTTGCAGGGAGGTTAGGCGTGATAGGTCCTACGCGAATGAAATACAACCAGGTAACATCTATAATTGAATATATGACAGAGCATTTAAGCGAAGCATTTGTAACTGAAGGAGGAAAGGATGAAGAATAGCAAGCTTGCAGCGGAGGATAGGACTTTAAAGGGCCAGGAAGATGAATTAGAGCAAGAAGTAGAGCAAGATATAGGGCAAGGGGATACTGAGGCAGATGTGGAAATTCAAGGAGAGCAAGAGGAAAAGCCGGGCGAGCCGGCGGTGGAGTTGGCTGAAGAGGAAGAGGAGCTCAACACCAAATACTTGAGACTAGCTGCTGATTTCCAGAACTTTAGGCGGAGGGTAGAGAAAGAAAAAAATGACATTTATGCATTCGCTAATGAGAAAATCATGGTGGAATTGCTTAATGTAATAGATAATTTTGATCGTGCCTTAGCTGTAGATACGCTGGATAAGGGGATGAAAGAAGGCATGGCAATGATATTGAAACAGCTGATTAATGTGTTGGAGAAATCAGGTCTTGAGGAAATTCCTGCAGAGGGTAAGGACTTTGATCCAAACTATCATCATGCTGTTCAAACAGAAAATAGTGAAACATATAGCAGCGGTCAGGTTTCTAAAGTTTTGCAAAAGGGTTATATGTTGAACAAAAAGGTTATACGCCCAACTATGGTTATAGTGGCTGAATAAAAGCAGATCAGCAAAGGCGTATTTGGTTTAAAAAAATTAAGAAGACATAACGGGAGGAAAAGAAATGGGAAAAGTAAT
>CAZMMB010000055.1:0-8542 GCA_964567325.1 uncultured Oscillospiraceae bacterium | reverse complement strand
ATACTAAGTCTAATTTCCGATTTTAAAAGCGTGTTTTTCAGTGGCCTCCACTACAAGCGCTTTTTTGACCAGCCGACCAACAGCTTGCACACTGCAAGCGCTTTTTTGACCAGCTAGCCGACAGTGGCCTTCCTGCGCTTTTTTGACCATCCACCCCACAGCGGCCCCTCCCCCACGCTCATAAGGTTTTAGATTTCGCCCCCCATAAAATATGTTGGCTTGATAGATAATCAAGAGTCGCTACGCCTTACCTCTTGACTTCTATCACCTGCCATGCATCTAAAAAACACAGGAAGCTATCTACTAGAAAGTGATACAGCTGACTTTGACGTTTATAACTTTTTGCTTTTTAACAGGCACAGCATCAAAAGAAGCAGATGCTGTGGAAAGTGTGGGCAAGACATTTTAGCTTTGCCCTTGTCCAAACCCTGTGGGGAACTGCTTTTTCATGTGACATAGTAGTTCTCCACAGGGTGGCACTATCCATAGCATACAGTTTACTGACTAGAGAAACTACATATATATAGTCCTTTAATTAGGGCTTACTAAACGATTCATAAAGGCCTGTATTTACAGTGGTGGCCATTTATGAATCTTACAAGTGCAAGGATAATTATCATACCTGTCCATAATCCTTGCACTTGTAAAGATGGGATAATAAAGATCATGGTTCCCATCTGTTCAGCTCGCCAATAATTAGGGTCTGCAATCGGCATATATCAGCGTTTGGCCGATTGCTGGCAGATACCTTCTGCCGACTGAACAGATCTGGCATTCCAAATAATCCGTTCAGCGGACCCTAATTAAACTCTTTTTAACCACAGTTTATATTCACATACATTTATTGACATTATGTGTATTCAATGTTATCATCATGGTATGAATAAATATTTGAGCCATATTTCAGCAGCCAAATACTGGAACATACCATACCTGGATAAAGTTATAGGTGATGAACTATTTAATTCTCCGATAACAGAATATACCGTGACTAATCCAAAGAAAAAATATCGGTTAAAGGATTATAAACTTTATGTTTGTACGCAATGGCTACCCGAGGGTTCGATTACAAATCGCAATGGTATGTTTGTATCCTCACCAGAACTGGTGTTTCTACAACTTGCAACTCGGATAAGTTTCCAAAGGCTTGTTTTGTTAGGACTACAACTATGTTCCCATCCGCCTGGAAGGCCACGAGATGCTATGACTTCCAAAAAGAATTTAGAAATCTTTTTAGAGAAGGTGCCTAAATACAAGGGGTGCCGCAAAGCACAAAAAGCAATAAAATTTGTAGATGACGGCTCCGGGTCGATTATGGAATCAATAGTATTTATGATTTTTACTATGCCAAACTTACTAGGTGGCTATGGTCTGACAGGTGCTTGTCTTAACTATGAGGTAACCTTAATGAACGAAGCAAAAAAAAGGTTAAATCAAAAGAAATTTTTCGTTGATATATACTACAAAGGAAAAAAGGTAGCTGTAGAATATGACAGTTATGCCCATCATAGTAATACAGCGGAACTTGGCCGGGATTCCATACGCTCTGCCTTAATAGAAAGACAAGGCATAAAGACAATGCATATGAATACTGCCCAATTATATAATGTGGATGCTTGTGATGATTTTGCATTGAATCTTGCAAAGTGCCTTGGAAAACGAATCTATATACGCACTGATAAATATGATAAGACGAAATCCCTTCTTAGAGATCTGCTTCCTTCTAAACCTTAATCGCTCTAACCCCGGTCAAGTTTCATACCGCGTTCCTCATTCATAAGCTGTAATCAAATAGCGCAACCAGTGTCCATAATCCATTAGCCATGATCAAAAATTCGAGACCAAT
This sequence comes from uncultured Oscillospiraceae bacterium, assembly GCA_964567325.1. Taxonomy (GTDB): domain Bacteria; phylum Bacillota; class Clostridia; order Peptostreptococcales; family Anaerovoracaceae; genus UBA1426. The sequence continues at coordinate 6,696 of CAZMMB010000055.1, read as the reverse complement.
ATTTCCAATTCGAAAGTCGTGGTCAAAAACACGCATTCAGTGTTCCCAATTCGAAATCCATGGTCAAAAACACGCGTCCAGTGTACTTTTTACATGAAAATCGCTTGGAAAAGTACACTACACGCACATATTTGACCAGAAAATCAAAATAAAATACCCTCTACGCGCTTTTTTGACCATCAATCCAAGGACATGCACACTACATGCGCTTTTTTGACCATCCTACCAACAACTTGCACACTACATGCGCTTTTTTGACCAGCAATCCAACAACATGCACCTCTACAAGCGCTTATTTGACCATCCTGTAGCCAGTAATAATTTTTCCAAATAGATGCACTCTTTTTAGAAATATTGCGACTCTTCTTTACCACCTCTATAAGCCTTTTTTAGTCATAATTATTCATTATCCATCAAATAGGTGCTAGGTCACCATATTCTATCAGTCTTTCTATAATGAAAAACCAATCTTCCTCTTGATTTATCTCGATATCATCATACTCGCAGAAGAATTTTTTTATCTCTTTCGATAACATGACATCACCCGCCTATCATCTGTGTTGGAAATCGCCATGACCGTTAATAGCTTTTTATTTCCCTTATCTCCACCAGGGCCCTCTTTATATCCTCTTCATCTCCGTCCATCACTAGGGTGATTGCCCCTTCTGAATCCCCAAGGCCACCTGCTGCTATACACTTTGCCTCAACATCATATAATAGCTTGAGAGCCGTTATCTCCGTAATGACACTTGCCCCCATTACAGGCATAAGGCCTACTCTGTCTCCTATGGTCTCATCCGTTTCCTTGCCACTCATGAATTCCACAGCTTCCCTTACATCTGGAACTAATTTCTCCAGTCCTACAGGGACGATAATTTCTACACCCCTTTGCACAAGGGTCCCCCATACCCTTCCTATGGTTCCTCCGGTTTGGTTAGAAGCCAAGATAGCAACAAGACCGGTGTGATCCAATGCATTTGCACCTTTAATGAAAACGTCACCTGATTTGACTTCACCAATGTAACCCAACCAATTAAGCTTAATCTCGGCCTTGCCCCTTGTTATGACATAGGGAGAAACTCTATCCTCTTCAGAAGTAAGGGTAGTTATACCATCGGTTATAATACCTACGGTATATAAGCTGCTTTTCTCCAGCTTTATTCCTGCCAACTCTTCCGCAACTAATCCATTTGTGGTCCCCCCAGCTATTATAATAGTAGAATCCTTCATAGCCTTTTTTACAGAAGGATGGGCAGCCACACCCTTTGCTATTAACTTCTTTGATTCAATCGTCCTTAAAGTTATTTGTGCCCGCATTTTTTTCTCCTTTCGTATTTTATAAGCATGGCTCTTATACAATGTCGATAAATTGTCTATTGGCAATAAGTGTTTTGATAGCACTAACTTCTTTCGTCAGCCAACTCCAATAGGGAAATATAGATATCGACAACAATCTGATACAGTTCCGAGGGTATCTCCTGGCCAATTTCTAGTTTTGACAGCAGTGTTGCTGCACTGTCATCGTGGTAGATGGCAATACCATTTTCAATGGCAATCTGCAAGATTTTTTGGGCAACGTGGCCTGTCCCCGCTGCTACTACATGGGGGGCATTGTTGACATCCTGATCATATTTTAAGGCAGCTACATTTAATTCATCTTTAGTAGTTCTATCATTAGATTCTGACATCTATTCCAGCCCTCCTATCCATAAGCTCTGGAAACCTCTTCAATATGGACTTACTTTCCTTATATTCTCCCACCTGATAGTTGGCCAGTCTGTAACCTAGTTCCTCTATGGTATCTTTAAACTTGGATCCAGTACCTTTTACAGGGTCTATCAGTTCTTTCGGACATTTTATATCCAGTTCTATCATGCGGTCTTTTGCCAAAAGGTCTACTTCAAATGTCCCATAAAGGTCCGATTGTATGGTGAAAAATATATTTGTTGCCTTTTCACCTACTTTTTTCCTACCCTTACATTCCTTATCCACTAAAAACTCCCCATAGGTATTTTCTCCGCGAAATCTTAAGGGGATCATAAAATGCAAGAGGGGAAGCATTGGACTTTCACTCTGCACCATGTGCAAGAGCAAACTTTGCGCCTCACTGCTTATCCTAGCAGGGCTTTTCTCATGGAATGCCTTTGCAAAGAGGCTTGCCATATCTTTTTCTTTTCCTAGCTCTAGCGCAAGACTTTCTGCCTCTTCCCTGCTCCTATTACCATCCTCCAGCAGAGCCTTCCTCATATCAACAATATCATCCTGTGACAGATTGGGGAATAAGGGTTTGACCTCCTCTGCAAACTGTATGAAGGACTCTTCCAAAAGTTTCGGATTTGCCTTATCATACCTAACTATGTAATGGATTATCAAAAGCATCTTATCATAAACCTCATCCGTAGAAGGATAATTGCCTGCTATTGTTCTTAATGCAGCTACCATCTCGTTTTTTAAAAATTTGATAGTTTCCCCATAGTTGTCACCTTCCGCCTCCATCAATGCCAACACTTTAATCAATTGCCCTTCTAAAACCAGCCTGTCTTTATCCCTTAGCATGTCTAAAAGGCTATGGGCCTGGGCCAATATAGTATCCAAGGAGTTTTTTTGATTAACGTAACAGTCAAAGTGCTTCAGGATTGCTAAAATTGCTTCATTCAGTTTCTCCCCGGATTCCCCCTTGCTCAACACCCTCAAGGCATCAAAGAATTCTCCCTTAAATATCGTTGCCCCTTCTTCTTTTTTCAACAATTCTGGAAGCAACTCCTTGGGTAGCAAAAATAAGTCTGTCAGGTATTCCTCACTAATAATACCCCTAGATACCTCAAAGAGTTTTGAATACAGGATTAGTTTTCTCATGCTGTCCGACTGGACCTTGGTCTGATTTAAGAGTGGGAGGTATATCTCCTTGTTCAAGTTGTGTAGGAGGTCCTTCCTCGGATCCCCTTCCACAATCTCTTTGCTTTTGCCCATCTCTTTTTTTATAGGTGCAGGATCTGTAAGATCAAAGATAGCATCAGTTGATTGACTTTTCGGTGAACCGGATATTCTATTCTTAACCTCTACAGGAGAAGTAATTTTTAAAAGCTCTGACAAAACAAACTCCCCTTTGCATTTGATGAATCTTTTATATTTTGAAAACAGTATACCATATAGTTCCTCATTCTATCGACATGCCGGCTAATATTTCTTCGACAGATGCCGATAAATATAGTGGGGAAACAAAATAACAAATATTCATTGCCATAGGAGGAATCATCTATTGCTATACTTAACCGACAATGAATTCGAAATGATATCTAGCTATATTCGAAAAAATTATGGGGTAAACCTTGCTAAAAAAAGATCTTTGATTGAAAGCCGGCTCAGTAATTATGTTACAGGGCTAGGCTACAGGAACTACAAGGATTATTTCGACCACGCTATAACGGAGAAATCTTCAAATGAAATCACCGTGCTCATCAATAAGCTCACAACTAACCACACCTACTTTATGAGGGAAAAAGAACACTTTAACTTCTACGCCGAAAAGGTCCTTCCATGGGTTGACAAAACCCTTAAGACCAAGGACCTAAGGGTTTGGAGTGCCGGCTGTTCCACAGGCCAAGAACCCTACACCTTATCCATGGTAACCATGAATTATTTAGGTCTGAGTGCTAAGGATTGGGATAGCACCATTCTGGCCTCTGATATTTCAAACAAGGCCCTACTTATAGCAAAAAAAGGCGTATACAAAGGAGATGAACTCCTTGGACTGCCGGAGGCCTTTAGGCGAAAGTTTTTCCGTCCACTAGGACCTGATCAATACAGTGTTTCAGATGCATTAAAGGGCAATGTGATATTCCGAAATATCAACCTACTCTCTACCTTTCAATTTAAAAAGCCCTTTCAAGCCATCTTCTGTAAAAATGTGATGATTTATTTTGACATACCTGAAAAAAATGCAATCATTGAAAAATTCTATGATATTTTACTCCCCGGTGGTTTTTTATTCATTGGGCTCAGTGAATCCTTATCAGGTTGCAAACATAAGTTTAAAACTCTAAGGCCCTCTGTCTATCGAAAAATGGAGTGAGGCTAAAGTATTATGCCCTTATGCCGATAGTATTTAATGTAAGGAGGTGTAATTATGACTAGTATCAGTTCTTTGAACACTCTCTCCGCAAAAACGGGGATTGGTGGGCTTATGTCAGGCATGGATATAGATGAATTGGTGGTAAATCTCACAGCGCGAAGCCGCGAAAAAATACATAAACAACAACAATCAATCCAAAACCTTCAGTGGAAACAATCTGCATATAGGACCGTAACTGAAGCCCTCACGGAGTTTCATAGCTCCTACTTAGATTTGCTCTCTACAACAAATTTCAGGAGCAGTTCCTTCTTTAACACTATAAAAGCCACCAGCAGCTCTTCATCGGTGGTTTCAGCTGTCTCCACATCAGCTGCTAGAAGTGGCACAATAACCATAGAATACATAGAACAACTGGCAGAAAAACAAAAAATTAATGGATCCGAGGCCATCTCTAAAAACCTAGAGGGTACTATTTCCTCCAATGGGACCTTATCAGCTGACGATATAGTTTCCTTGCTTTCCTCAATCCAGGGAAAATCTATCAGCCTGGTATTAGATGGCAGGCTTAAAACAGTAACCTTCGATAACAGCTTTATCCAAGCAGCTAGTTCTGATCTATCAGAAGCCGGATTAAAAAATGCTTTCCAGTCTGCGGTGGACAAGGCTTTCGGCGTAATGAACAATGATGATAGAATCATTAATGTGAATATAGAAAATGGGCAACTATCCATTAATGCCGATACATCCGTGATTTCTGTTCGTGCTGTAGGTGGAGATACGGCAACCCTTGACATGCTGGGTTTATCAGATGGTAAATCCAATAGGATTTCTCTTTATTCAAAATTGGACCAGGCGTCCCTATCTAAGGACCTATCTTCAGATGTGGATATATATAAATTCACCATTAATTCTGTCGATTTCGAATTTAACAAAGATGTTACCCTAGCAGACATCATAAGGGAGGTTGAAGCGAGTAGTGCAGGTGTTTCTTTTCAATATTCGTCCCTTTCTGATTCCTTTATTTTAACAGCAAAAGAAACCGGTGCCGGCGATAATATTAGGATTCAAGAAACCCAGGGCAACCTCATGACCGCACTAGGTCTTACGGATGCCGGCGGGGCCAATATAGAGTATGGTAAAAATGCAATCCTCTCTGTAAATGGAAGGGAGATCGTAAGGAGTTCGAACGATATCCTAATAGATGGTGTCAACATAGAACTTCATCAAAAGACAGGTAAAGAGGACCCCCCCCTTATAATAACCCTCAATGAAGATGCTTCCTCATTGTTAGATCCAATAAAGAATTTTGTAGAAGACTACAACGCCCTACTGGACCTGATAAACGGGTTGACTTCAGAGAAGCCCAATCCTAAATATCAGCCCCTGTCAGAGGAACAAAAAAGTGAAATGACTGATAAACAGATTGAACAGTGGGAAGAAAAGGCCAAGGCAGGAATTCTAAGAAATGACCCTGTACTTAGGGGACTTCTGTCTGAACTTAGGGGAGCAATGCTAGGTTCTATCTCAAAAGGAAGCATAAATCTTTTTGATTTAGGCATCTCGACAGGAAGCTACCAAGATTACGGTAAATTGAAAATTAATGATGAAGCCAAGTTAATCGAGACCTTAAAGACAAGAGGGCCTGAGGTAATGGAGCTATTCACCGGAAAAGAAAGAGGATTAGCCAACCGCATGTATGAAACAATACAGGGGGCTATCAAAAATACCGGAGGCAAAAACCATAGGGGGAGCCTGATTGAGCTGGCAGGAATTGAAGCTTCCACTTCAGATTTTGAAAACAGTATAAGCGAAAGAATTAACAGGGCTAATAAGCGGATTGCCGAACTGCAAATGAGGCTTACTTCTGAGGAATCACAACTATGGAGAAAATTCACAGCCATGGAAACCGCCTTGCAGAGGCTAGATATCCAAAGTGGAATGCTAATGCAGTTTATGGACAACAGATAAAATAGCAAGGAGGTTATCATGCAAGCAGCTAATTTATATGAACAATATAAAACTCAAAGTCTCCAGACCCTGACACAGGGGGAATTGGTAGTAAAACTACTGGAGGAGGCCTCTAAACAGGTAGGCATGGCAATATTCCTCGAAAGCAGTAATGCCGTAAAATCTTTCAATTGCATAGTAAAGGCAGGTAAAATAATTTCAACCTTAAATTCCTCTCTCGATATGAACTATGCCATTTCTATTGAATTAAACGACATGTACCTTTTTCTCATCGAAAATCTCAATAAGGCAAACTCAAATAGAGATATAAAATTGATGAAAGAGCTCCTTAGCCTTATCAATGAATTAAAAGTAGCTTTCAAACAGGCAGATCGCCTTGCCCGTTCGGGAGGACACAAATGACAGGTAATAAGGCTTATCTATACCATCTAAATAAGATGACCTTGCTGAGACAAGTCCTACATATTAACGAGGATTTTCTCAGCAATCTTAAAAGTTGGGAATCCTACGATGATTTTTTGAATAAAAAGGATGAACTTTTTCGCCAGCTGAAAAAGCTTGATACAGTATATGGTACAGGTGCAGCTAGATCTTGTGCGGACAGCCAAATCCATGAAATTGAATCCATTATAGATTTAATAGAAGGCCTAGACAGG
>CAZMMB010000054.1:6865-8600 GCA_964567325.1 uncultured Oscillospiraceae bacterium | reverse complement strand
GGGATTTACCGGAGGCACCGTTGATAAGATGGAGGCTATTCCAGGTTTTAAGACATCACTGGAGGAAGAAGAATTCATTAGCCAAGTTAACAGGATAGGTATTTCAATTATTGGGCAAACAGGCAAAATTGCCCCGGCTGACAAGAAAATCTATGCCTTGCGGGACGTTACGGCAACTGTGGACAATGTAAGCCTTATTACATCCAGCGTAATGAGCAAGAAGTTGGCAGCTGGTAGCGATGCAATAGTTTTAGACGTTAAATGTGGTAAAGGGGCTTTTGTTGAAACACTTGAAGAGGCCGAGGAATTGGCTAGGCTTATGGTTAACATTGGAAAGGCCGATGGAAAAAAAACTATTGCCCTTATAACCGATATGGACCAACCCCTGGGCAAAGCAGTAGGAAACAGCTTGGAAGTTATCGAGGCCATTGAAACCCTGCAGGGACGTGGGCCTGATGATATTACACAACTATCGTTAATTTTGGCAGGCTATATGGTCTATTGCGGGGGCAAAGCCATATCCCCTGAGGAGGGCAGAGCTAGTGTTGATAGAGCCCTTGAAGATGGGAGGGCGATAGAAAAATTTAAAGAGTTTATAGCCGGCCAGGCAGGCAATCCAAAAGTAGTGAACGATTATAGCCTTTTCCCCCAGGCATCTTCCAGTAAAAAAATACTAGCTCAAGCTGATGGCTATATCAGCTCAATTGATGCAAAGGGCATCGGCATGGCCTCGCAGCATGCGGGCGCTGGACGGGAAAGAAAGGACGATCAGATTGATTTGGCGGCAGGCATCCTTTTAGAAAAGAAGTTAGGAGACCAAGTCGCTAAAGGTGATTTAATTGCTACAGTATGGGGCAAGGATTCTTTGAAAGTTGAAATGGCGGCTCAAGAGGCAGCAAAAGCATTCCACATAGGGGATGAAAAAGTCAAAACCGGTCCAATTGTAAAATCAATCATATATTAATTTAGGATAAAGCAATAAAGGCGAATAAACCCCCTTAAGCTGAAATATCTTTTAATATAAAGCGGAAGGGGGTTTTAATATTGTTATTAAATAAATATGGTTTTGCAGGACTATTGCTGACCATCACACTTATTTTATCCATAAATTTCGCCGACATCTGGGACACATATGGTGAAGATAATCCTAAGGACACTATTGTATCGGAAAGTGAGGAGGATGAAAATACTAAGGTAACCGTACTTGCTGAAACAGCTGCTGATCTAGCCAAAACGGCCAAGTCAGCTATCCTGATGGATGGGGGGAGCGGAACCCTTCTTTATGAAAAGGATTCCCACAACAAACTAGCCCCCGCTAGCATCACTAAAATAATGACTATGCTCCTCACTTTAGAGGCGGTGGAACAAGGAAAAATATCCCTTCAGGATTCCGTTACTATAAGCCAAAGGGCAGCCAGCATGGGTGGAAGTCAGATGTATATGGAAGAGGGGGAACAGCAATCTGTAGAAACCCTGTTAAAAGGTATGGCAATAGGTAGCGCAAATGATGCTTGTGTTGCTGTAGCTGAATATGTAGCGGGATCAGAGGAAATATTTATCGAAATGATGAATAAAAGGGCAAGTGAATTGGGAATGTCTGACACTCATTTTGTAAATACCAACGGGCTTCCTGCTGAGAATCATTATTCTAGTGCTTATGATATTGGCTTAATGTCAAAAGAACTCTTGAAGCAGGAAGTTGTTCATCAGTGGTTTAGCACATGGCGGACTAAAG
>CAZMMB010000054.1:4613-6855 GCA_964567325.1 uncultured Oscillospiraceae bacterium | reverse complement strand
AACAAGTAAAAAGCAGACCGAGTTTGAGCTAACCAACACCAATAGGCTTATAAAATTATATCCAGGGGCTAATGGAATCAAGACTGGTTTTACCCAGGAAGCTGGCTATTGCTTATCAGGATCTGCGACAAAGGACAATCTCACCCTTATAGCTGTAGTTTTGGGCTGTGATACAACCCACAGCAGATGGGGAGAGACCATGAGATTGTTAGATTTTGGTTTTGCAACCTGCGAAAGTGTAGTTTTAGCTAAAAAAGGTGATGCCTTAGGTAAGGTTGTCATTGAAAAAGGGTCTCTAGAGGAAATAGACGCCCTAGCAGACAGAAACATAAATCTACTAGTGAAAAAAGGGGAAAAGGGTAGTATAACTAGCAGAGTTGAGTTATCTGACAGGGTAAAGGCTCCCCTAGAGAAAGGAAGGAAGGTGGGTGACCTGATAGCTCTAAAGGATAATGAGGAAATTGATAGATTCCCTTTAATAGCAGCAGAAGATGTAGGGGTTGCCGGTTTAGGTAAGATATATTTGAGAATGTTAAAAACACTAATATAAACAAAGCAACCGATTTTTAAAATCGGTTGCTTGTAAGTTTTCAGCATATCTTACTTTAAGTTTTCCGGATTTAGGGCTTCTAGCTCATCTAGCATGAAAATCCCATCTCTACGAATTAAGACGTCGTCAAAGTAAATCTCTCCACCACCATATTCCGGCCTTTGTATCATTACCAAATCCCAATGGATAGCGGAGATATTGCCATTGCTCGCATCTTCATAGCAACAGCCGGGGGTCAGGTGGAAGCTTCCTGCTATTTTTTCATCAAATAATGTATCCTTCATGGGATATAGGATGAAGGGGTTTACACCTATTGCAAATTCACCGAAATAGCGGGACCCTTCGTCTGTATCCAACAATTCGTTGATTCTTTCATTATCGTTGGATGTCGCCTTAACTATTTTACCATCTTTTATCTCGAACGCTACATTCTCATAGGTGAAGCCTGATTCTACGGAAGGAGTATTGTAGGAGATAGTGCCATTCATCGAGGTTTTTACAGGGGCAGTATAGATTTCTCCATCGGGTATATTTCTTTCGCCACTGCACTTTACTGAACCTATTCCCTTTATTGAGAATGTTAAATCTGTTTCAGGACCTACTATGTGAACCTTATCTGTTTTATCCATGAGTTCTTTTAGGGAGTCCATGGCCTTATCCATTTTCCCATAGTCAAGAGTGCAGACCTTGTAGTAGAAATCTTCAAAGTTTTCCAGGCTGGTGTTTGCAAGCTGAGCCATGGAGTTGTTGGGATAACGCAAGACAACCCATTTTGAGTGGTCAACCCGTTGTCGCAAGACTGGCCTTAGCATTTTACTGAACAGGTTCTGTTGGGCGGAGGGAACATCAGCGTGCTCCGATGCGTTGTCGGATGCCCTGATTCCTATAAAGGCTTGCATCCCTTTCATCTGATGGAGAAGGTATTCATTCATAAACTCTAGTTGTTCCTCATTGCAAGCGAGGAGTATCTCCCTTGAAATTGAAGAATCTTTAATCTCGGTATATGGATAGCCGCCAGCGGCATAGACCTCCTTTATTACTTGTCTGGCTAAAGGTTTCGCCGCATCACCGTCATATGAAATAAGGACCCTTTCTTTTGGCTGAACTCTGCAGGAGTAGTTTACTAGTACATCTGCTAATTTTTTTATTCTATAGTCCATAAAGTTTCTCCTTTGTTAATAGATATTTGTTATTATTTTACCATAATAGATAAATTTTATCAAAGAAAATAATGCCTGGCTCGGCATTTTAAATTTATATTACATCGGTAAAAAAACTACAATTATCGCTGCTTATATAATATAATTAAATCGTTCGACGAGAAGCGACTTTATTATGCATTATACAACAAAGGGGTGTCTTTGCTACCACCTCGATTAAGGATGAAGGGGATTGAGATGAAAGCTAGTGTGAGGATAGGGATAATTGCTATAATACTGACCATATTATTTGGTATAAGTGCCTTTGCTGGAAATGATATTGAATTGCAGCTGGATGGTCAAAGGATAAAGACGGATGTCCCACCTATCATTGAAAACGGCAGGGCCTTGGTGCCCTATAGGGCTTTATTCGAATCCATGGGGGGACAGGTCCATTGGGAACCCAAGGCTGATATGGCAACTGCCATACTAGGGGGCCATCGTGTACAGATGACCGTAAACAAAACCACCGCCTTTGTAGATGGTATAATTA
>CAZMMB010000054.1:0-4603 GCA_964567325.1 uncultured Oscillospiraceae bacterium | reverse complement strand
TTAAAGAACTAGAGGTCCCACCGAGAATTATTGATGGCAGGACCATGATTCCCTTGAGATTTGTATTGGAAAATTTAAATTGCCATGTTGACTGGGATAGTAATAGGCGCCTAATCTCTGTTATTTCACCAAAGGAAGATGTCCTCACAGAAGTGGAAAAGATTTATTATGAGGAAACAGCCACCAGTTATAGGATAATAGCTAGGGGGGCAAATATGATAACAGGTACCCGTACTTTTAGTTACAATGAGCCTGAAAGGTATGGGGTAGATATACAGAATGCCTATTTCCCGGATAAAACGGGGAATTTCTTGACAAATAATAATATCTTCAATGGTGTTCGTTACTCCCAGTTTGACCAGGGTACGGTAAGAATAGTTGTAGATTTAAAAGATAAAAAAGCAGGCAAGGTAAGCTTTTCTGAAGACAAATCTATTCTTTATATTGATTTTGAAAAGACTGAGATGGGAGATCCTAACCTTAATCCTGATCCGAATGAAGATATAGAAGCTGGTAAAGATACGGAAGGAGAAGGCTCTAAGCCAAATGAACCCCAGGAAGGTACTATAGCCATAATGCCTGAATTGGATTGGAGGGGGTCAGGTAAACTTATAGCAATAGATGTAGGCCACGGGGGGAAAGACCCTGGAGCTTCGGGTAAAATAGGGGGTAGGACTGTTATCAATGAAAAGGATTTAAATTTGGACATAGCACTAAGACTACACGAACTCCTTTTGCAGGCTGGTGCAAATGCTGTTCTTCTAAGGGACAAGGATGTTGATATGTCCCTATATTCCCGCCCTGAAGCAGCCAATGAGATGAACGCAGACTTGTTGATTAGCATTCACAATAATTCAGCAGAGACAGCTGTTCCAAACGGTAGCGAGGTATTATATTATGATAAAGTTGGGCTTGAGGATTATGGTATCAGCAGCAAGGAACTTGCTAAACATATAAATGACCAACTTACAAGGGAAATAGGTTTGAAGGATAGGGGAATTAAGAATAGTCCACACCTTGCTGTGCTCAATAAGAGCCTCATGCCAGCTGTAATTATCGAGGGAGCCTTCTTATCAAATCCAACAGACCTGCAGTTTATGTTAACAGAAAGATATAAGGAGGCATACGCTATTGCTACAGCTAGGGGCATTATTAACGCTCTGAACTGCTGGGTGGATCTATATAGTAATTAATGATTTAGGGAGATTTTATGAAGAAAGAATTTAATAGTTTCAAGGGAAGCGCAAACTATGTGGCAGCCCCTGAACTTTTATATGCCACAAATATATCAATTGCCCTGGGGAAACCCTTGCTTATAAAAGGTGAGCCGGGTACAGGAAAGACTATGCTAGCGGAGTCAATTGCTGAAGGTCTAGGCAAAGATCTCATTGTTTGGGCCATTAAATCTACGACAAAGGCTCAGGATGGACTCTATATCTATGATACTGTCCAAAGGCTATACGATAGTCAATTCCAGGAGGGCAATGTAGCCGATATTAAAAAATATATACACCTGGGCAAATTGGGCGAATCATTTTCCGCAAAAGAACAGCCGGTATTGTTAATTGATGAAATCGATAAGGCTGATCTTGAATTTCCCAACGACCTCCTCTGGGAGCTAGATAGGATGGAATTTTATATTCATGAAACAAGGGAGACGATTAAGGCTAAGCACAGGCCGATTGTAATAATAACATCAAATGCGGAAAAGGAATTGCCAGATGCTTTTCTTAGAAGGTGCATTTTTCATTATATAGACTTTCCTGATGCTGAAACAATGAGACAGATTGTCCAAATCCACTATGAGGATGTGGAAGAAAGGCTGCTTGACCAGGTGATTGAAACTTTCTACTGGTTGAGAGATATTAATGAACTGCAAAAAAAACCTGGTACATCAGAACTTTTGGACTGGATAAGTGCTTTGCAACTAGCCGGTGTGGAAATTAAAAAAATACATCAAGACCTACCCTTCTTAGGTGTCTTATTAAAGAAAAATCAGGATTTTGATGTGGTTGGTGAAATTAAAGAGAAGGGTTATTCGAGAAAAGGATGGGGTCTATAATTGTTTATCGAGTTTTTCTACCTGCTTAGGGAGTATAGGCTTAAAGTATCAATAAAAGAATGGCTGGATCTTGTCAATGCGCTTCATTGCGGCCTTTGCGGGGCAAGTTTGCTAGACTTTTATTTCTTGAGTCGCAGCATACTGGTTAAAAGTGAGGTAGATTACGATAAATTTGACATGGCCTTCACGGATTATTTCAAGGAATTCAAATCAAGTTCAGAAATTCCTGAGGAAGTATGGGAGTGGCTTGTTGGCGGGGAAAAAAGTAAGGAAGACCTCTATGATAAAATTGACCCTAATGGTCCTCAATATCAGTTAGAACAATTAAAAAAGATGCTTGAGGAAAGGTTAGGGGAACAGAAGGCTCGTCACAGGGGGGGCAATTATTGGATTGGAGCAGGCGGGACTTCGGTTTTAGGGCATGGTGGTTATTCAGACCAAGGCATTCGCATTGGGGGGGAGGGAAGATATGGCACAGCCCTTTCAGTAGCCAACAAAAGATCTTTTAGGGATTTCCGCCAGGATAGCATTATAGATATGAGACAGTTTCAGATGGCTTTGCGTAAGCTGAGGCACTTTTCTGCCACCCTTGAGGCTCCAAAGTCAGAGCTTGATGTGGATGCTACCATCAAGGAGACTAGCAAGCAGGGGGGGTTTCTGAGATTGGCCTATGAAAAGCCAAGAAAAAACACTCTTAAGCTTCTTTTATTATTCGATTCTGATGGGTCAATGTTAAGGTATAGCAGGCTCTGCAACCTGCTGTTTCAAGCCGTGCATAAGGCTAATCATTTTAGTGACCTTAAGGTTTATTATTTTCACAATTGTATTTATGAACACCTGTATACAAGCCCACAATGCAGAAGAGGAGAGTGGACAAGTACTGTAAATATGTTCAATAGCCTGGCTAGTGATTACAGGCTTATATTGGTAGGTGACGGAACAATGGCCCAATCGGAATTAACCATGCCGGGAGGAAATACTATTTTAGGTTTATATAATAAGGAACCGGGAATTTATTGGCTTGAAAAAATAAGGGATAGGTATCCGCACCATATATGGCTTAATCCTATTAAAGAAAATAACTGGGACAAGGTCTATGGCAATGCAACAATTAGAATAATTCGTGAAATTTTCCCCATGTATGAACTAAGTCTGGACGGTATGGAAAAGGGGATTAAAAAACTACTGGTAAACAGATGAATCTATCAGATCTATGAAAAGTATCTAAATACCCCCTTAACCAGGCCCAATATCTTTACGTCCTGTACAATTATTGGACTCATATTTTGGTTTTGCGGCTGAAGGCGCACCTGCCCATTTTCCTTATAGAAGGTTTTAACAGTAGCCTCACTCTCAAATCCATCAATCATAGCTACAACAATTTCACCATTGTTGGCTGTTTGCTGTTCCCTTACAAGAATATAATCTCCGTCAAATATACCTGCCTCAATCATGCTTTCACCTTTGACAGTGAGGAGGAAGTGGTTGCCTTTGCTGGCATATCTAGATGGGATGGGGAAGCTGTCCTCAATATTTTCATCTGCTAGTATAGGTGTACCGGCAGCAATTTGACCTACTAAAGGTACTTGTATGATATCTGTATATTCAGATTCACTTTTGTTTCCTTCAAAATCTAAAATTTCAATTGCCCTAGGTTTTGATGGGTCTTTTCTTATGTATCCTTTTTTCTCCAAATTTGAGATGTCTTTATGGGCAGTAGATGTGGATTTAATTCCCAAAGAATTGCACATCTCGCGTACCGTAGGCGGATAACCCTTTTTTTTAATTTCCGACATCATATACTTGAGTATTCTTTTCTCCCGCTCTTTCAAGGCTTCCATATTATCCTCCATTTAGATGCATAAAGATCTATAACTTGACAATCATTATAGCATATGAAAGGGCGGATGTAAACACCCGTTCTTCTTTTTGCAGGCCAATCGTATAATAGAGAAATAAAGCAACACAAGTGGGTTAGCGCAGCTAACCGTGCAAAAAATCAAGTTTGGTTAGGATGTTTTGCATGTTAGTACAGGTTATGCAGTCATGCGATAGATTACATGCATATATTCATAGTATGGTGGGCAGTTGCAGATTACCTTGCTCTTCTTGAGTCCCTGCGATTTGGATCCCTAATTGCAAAAAAAAGTGACGGGACCTTTCGTCATAGGCTTGAAAAAGGGGTAGTTAGTTTTGCAACTAACCTTTGCAAAAAGGTGCAGTAAGTATGCGAGTAACCTTTGCAAAAAGGTGCAGTAAGTTATGTATGTAACCTTTGCAAAAAGGTGCAGTAAATTATGCAGGTAACCTTTGCAAAAAGGTGCAGTATGTTATGCAAGTAACTGGCTTGCAAAAAGAAATGCATATAATGAGCAAAATTTACTCTTGTGTGTGAAAAAGCCGACCGAAAAGTACACACAAGAGTAAATTTTGTTCATATTTCGCCTTTTCGGACGAAAAATCCACACACAAGCGTAAATTTTGCTCAAAATATGTGAAAAGACTTTTAAATCGAAGGGAGTATTTTATCATTGAAAAAAT
>CAZMMB010000053.1:0-8672 GCA_964567325.1 uncultured Oscillospiraceae bacterium | reverse complement strand
TAGTTCCTGGCCCATCCCCACAACGAATTCCAAGGCTTTTATAATTTATCAAGGGAAAAAGTATATCGAGCTCAGGAATCCGGGCAGCCAAATTAGCCACATCTACATGATGGGTTGATATACCTGTTGCCCTGATAATCCCTTTTGATTTATAATCCATAAGGCATTCAAAGGCTCCTGCCCTGATCTTCCAATCGGATTCACTCCTAACTTCATGGAGCAAAAAAATGTCTATAATATCTCTTTCCATTTGGCGTCTTGCTTCTTCTATTGCACACTCCATCTCACCATAGCTTCCGTATAAGCATTTTGATGCAATAACTGGTTGGAAATCGGTTTTTCTTAAGGCTTCTTTTATATAAGGATATGTCCCGTAGTACTGTGCCGTATCGAGAAAATTTATTCCCCTTTCTAAGGCATAGCGGAGCAAGGCCCCCCCTTCAGCAATTGGTAGGTTAAGTTGGCTGGCGCCAACAGGCAATACACCAAAACCTACTTCAGTTACTTCTATTCCTGTTTTACCCAAAATATTCTTTTTCATAATACCCCCTAGCCACTGCCCCTATCCTTGTTACACCTGGCATTTTACCATTATTCCATGATGAAATCTATACTTTAAACCCCCAGTGTGGTACAATTGAATGAATGTTTTTAAGAGGAGAGTAACTTTAATGAAGAAAATTGGATTGAATGAACTAAGAGATATGTTCCGCGATTTTTATATTAAAAAGGAACATTATCATAGAGCTAGCTATTCTTTGATCCCGGAAGATGACCAAAGTTTATTAATAATAAATTCGGGAATGGCGCCCTTAAAACCATACTTTTCCGGTACGGAAAAACCACCTGCAAAGCGAATGACCACATGCCAGAAATGTATCAGAACTGGCGATATTGATAATGTTGGCTATACGGATAGGCATGGGACTTTCTTTGAAATGTTGGGGAGTTTTTCCTTTGGTGACTATTTCAAGAAGGAATCTATTATATGGGGGTGGGAATTCCTTACTAAGATACTGAATATGCCAGAAGAATGTCTTTGGGCTAGCATCTATGAGGAAGACAATGAGGCATATGATATCTGGAAGAACATCATAAAGTTACCGGATGAAAAAATCGTATCTTTAGGAAAAGAGGATAACTTTTGGGAAATTGGCATAGGACCCTGCGGTCCTTGCTCAGAGATTTATTTCGATAGGGGAAAGGAACATGGCTGCGAAGACCCGGATTGCAAGCCTGGCTGTGAGTGCGATAGGTTTGTCGAAATATGGAACCATGTTTTCACACAGTTTAATAAGGACAGCGATGGAAACTACACTCCATTAAAGCATAAAAATATTGATACTGGTATGGGGTTAGAACGCTTAGCCTGTGTAATGCAGAATGTGGATTCGATTTTCGATGTTGATACAATCCGTTATATCTTAGATGCTGTTTTGCTAGTATCAGGAAAGGAATACCATTTTGGTAAAAACAAGGATGATATCTCTATTAGAATTATCACAGACCATCTCAGGTCAATGGTTTTCATGATAGGCGATGGTATTCTGCCAGGGAACGAGGGCAGGGGTTATGTTTTGCGACGCTTGCTAAGAAGGGCGGCAAGACATGGCAGGCTTCTCGGCATAGAAAGGGGTTTTTTAGCAGACCTTTCCATGAAGGTAATAGATATTTCTGAGGATGCTTATCCAGAGCTAAGTGAAAAGAAAAATTATATCCATCGAATTATTTCCATTGAGGAGGACAAGTTTAGCCATACCCTAGACCAAGGCAACCTACTCTTGGATGAGGAAATAAGCAATCTGAAAAAAAAGGGAAAAAAGGTGTTGGACGGACAAGTGGTGTTCAAATTATACGATACCTTCGGCTTCCCCCTTGAACTTACCGAGGAAATATTAATTGAAAATGGATGTAAAGTAGATAAGGAAGGGTTTGAAAAACTGATGGACCATCAAAGGGAAATGGCTAGAACTGCAAGAAAATCCTCAGAAACTGAAGGATGGAAAGAGAGTTTGCACCTATTAACAGATTTTGAACCCACTGTATTTACAGGTTATAAGGAATTGCAAAGCAAAGCAGTGGTTATAGCTATTCTTGCGGATAATTGTTTAAAGAATAAGCTTGAAAAAGGTGAATCAGCTAGCCTAATTTTAAAATCAACACCCTTCTATGCAGAAGGGGGAGGGCAGGTTGGCGACAAGGGAACTATTGAAAATCAAAATTTTTCTGCAGATGTATTCAATGTTTTTGCCCATAAGGGAATATTTCTACACGAAATAAAAATAAATGCTGGCACGTTGCATGTCAAAGATTTAGTAGAGGCAAAGGTCCATATATCCAGACGACATAGCGCCGCCCGTAACCATACAGGGACCCACCTGTTGCACCAGGCCCTAAAAGAAGTTCTTGGAAATCATGTGGAACAGGCAGGTTCCTATGTTACCGCTGATAATTTCCGCTTTGATTTTACTCATTATGAGAGTGTAGCTAATCAAGATTTAAATCATATAGAAAATATTGTGAATGAAAAAATAGTTAGGTTTTTACCGGTAACTGCAAGGGAAATGCCTATCGAGGATGCAAAAAAGGCAGGAGCCCTAGCACAATTTGGTGAAAAATACGGCGATGTAGTTAGGGTTATCAGCATCGGGGATTTTAGCAGGGAACTTTGTGGTGGAACCCATGTGGATAACACTGGACAAATTGGCAGCTTTAAAATCATTTCTGAAAGCGGAATTGCAGCCGGTGTTAGGAGAATAGAGGCAGTAACAGGAATCGCCATACAAGAACGCTTAAAACATGTTGAAGAAAACATAGAGACCATATCAGAGCTTTTAAAGGTTCCAGCGGAAAATTTAAGTGTCAGAATTAGCGATTTGCTTGAAGAGCTGAAAACAAGTAAAAAAGAAATTGATTTATATAGGCAAGGCCAGCTAGGTTCTTCGGTGGATGAAATGCTGGATAAAGCTAAAGTTATAAAGGGAATCAAGCTGGTTACCGGTGAATTTACGGACTACGACGTCGATGAATTAAGGTCTCTCAGCGATCAGCTAAAAGGAAAAACGAAGGCCGGTGTGATAGTCTTGGCCTCTGTCAAAAATGAAAAAGTTACATTCATTGCATCTGTCACCGATGATCTTCTAGAGAAAGGATATCATGCAGGCAATATGATCAAAAAAATTGCAGCTGCGGCCGGCGGAGGGGGTGGGGGTAAGGCAGATATGGCGCAGGCCGGGGCCAAGGACCCATCAAAAATCAGAGATGCCTTTGATGTAGCTGCAGAAATTATATAATTTGTAAGGTACACCGCTGGAATTAGGCGTATTGTAATGAGCCTCATGAGGAACACTAATAGCAATAATATCTACTTAGGGTCTGCAATCGGCATAAATCAACCTTTAACCGGTTGCTACAGATTTCATCTGCGCTGAATGGATTCTATTTTTAAATAATCCCTTCAGCAGACCCTAATTATTCTGTTAAAAGCAAGCCATTTAACTTTTGACATAATAATTTGGATTAACTGCTGTAATTTGAAAGGAGAGTTTCTTATGAAGGACAAGTATCCCAGTCTGTTTTCACCTATTAAGATTGGAAAGGTTGAGATTAAAAATCGATTCGCTATGATGCCGATGGGTGTCTTTTCACAAAGAATGATGAATCAAGATGGTAGCTATAGCAAGGACGGTGCAGATTATTATATTGAACGTGCTAAAGGCGGTACCGGTTTAATTATTACTGGTCTTGTTCCTGCCATTAGTTGGCTTGGATTTCCTCACATTTGTACGTCACCAGAAACATATATTGAAAACCAAAAATATCTGGTAGAGGGTATCCATAAATATGATTCTAAAGTATTTATTCAGATTACCGCAATCTCCGGCCGCTCTTCTCCGCATCCTGGTGATCCAGCACCCAGTGTGCTACCCATGGTTTGGGATCCCACAAAGACAAGCCGTGAAATGACTAAAGATGAAATAAAACACTATATCGAGAGTTTTGCAAAAGGAGCCTCCTATGCAAAAGAGGCAGGTATTGATGGGGTGGAAGTCCATGCGGTCCACGAAGGTTATTTATTAGATCAGTTTACTATTTCTAATTTCAACCATAGAACAGATGAATATGGGGGAAGTCTTGAAAATCGTCTACGCTTTCCTATAGAAATTTTACAGGCTATAAAACAAACTTGTGGCAATGATTACCCTGTCTCCCTAAGGTACAGTGTGCGCAGTTATACAAAGGGATTCAATCGAGGAGCTCTACCGGGTGAAGATTACAAAGAATTCGGTAGAGATTTAGATGAAAGCCGCCTTGTAGCTAAGATGCTTGTAGACGCTGGATACGATATGCTTAACTGCGATAACGGCACTTACGATGCCTGGTATTGGTCACATCCCCCCACATATATGCCTGAAGCTTGTAATTTAGCAGATGTAAGGGAAATAAAAAAAGTTGTAGATGTACCTGTTATTTGTGCGGGAAAATTTTACAACCCGGATGTTGCTGAAGCGGCTATTGCAAAAGGGGAGGTAGACATGATGGGTATAGGCCGTCCACTTCTAGCAGACCCTATGCTGCCCCAAAAAATAGCAGAGGGAAGGCAGGATGACATCAGACCCTGCATAGGCTGCCACCTGGGTTGTCTGAGCCGGATTTTCCAACCACCTTTGACTAAGATGGACATCTCATGTGCAGTAAACCCGGTTGCCGGTCGTGAAAGGACCTACCAAATCAAACCAGCAAAAGCCAAGAAAAAAATTGCTGTAGTAGGGGGAGGGATTGCCGGCATGGAGGCCGCACGTGTTTCGACACTTCGGGGCCATGAGGTAACCCTATATGAAAAAACTGGGGATCTGGGAGGCGTATTCGTCGCAGCAGCATCATTTGATTTTAAAGATGAGGATAAAAGATTGCTTAAATGGTACAGAAAGCAGATGTCTGACCTAGGGATAAATATAAAATTCAATAGAGAATTTACGGATAAGGATATAAAAGGTTATGATGAAATATTTGTGGCAACAGGCGCTACCGAGTGTAGTTTAAATGTCCCCGGCTTAGATATAGATAAGCCAAATGTTATTTGCGCTGTACAACTCCTGTTAGGCGATAGAAAGCTAGAAAATAAAAATGTAGTTATCATAGGCGGTGGCCTTACTGGATGTGAAATTGCTTATGATCTATCTAAAAATGGATGTAATGTTACCATAGTTGAAAAAGCCGAAACTATATTGAATATGTGGGGAATAAACGCTGCTAATTATAATATGTTAGTGGATATGATGGAGTATCACAAGGTAAAAATAATAAGAAATGCTGAAATAAATAAGTATGAAAAGGGTGTTGCCTATGTTACAGAAACTTTAAAAAATTACCCCAATGCCGCAGGCAGGGCTGCACAAATTTCCGGTTTTGGTACAGGCATGCCTCTAACACATGAAATCCCGGCTGACCATATAATTATATCAATTGGTTATGTTAGTAAAAGGGACCTATTTGATAAAATAAAAGCTGATAATGTTCACTTGTTGGGTGATGCAAAAAAACCCGGCAATGTAATGGGAGCCATATGGGATGCCCATGAAAAAGCTATGAATATATAATGTCCTTCTAAGTTTTGTTACAACATTATTAAATTAGCCCAAAACACTTGTACCATTGAAGTGCTTTGCTATAATGAAAGCAAGAAGGTATTGGTGGGTAGGTGAATAACATGGATAATAGAAGCACTATTTTATTTAATAGCCCGGATAAAGACGGCCAACAGACAACTGAATCTATTTTGAAATCAGTTTATGATGCCTTGGAGGAAAAAGGATATAATGCTATAGATCAAATGGTAGGATATATTCTATCTGGTGATCCTTCATACATTACTGGCCATAACAATGCGAGGAATATAATTAGGCACATTGAACGGGATGACTTGGTTGAAGAGCTCCTTAGAACCTTTCTTAAAAAATAAATTATTTCTTTAGGCGGGCATGACCCGCCATTTTTTTGTGTTTTGGCGAAGGAGAAGAGTAAATGAAAGTTATGGCCTTGGATGTAGGGGATAGGACCATCGGAATAGCCATAAGCGATGACTTATTGATGATTGCTAACGGACTTACAACTATTGAAAGGGTAGGGATAAAAAAAGATACGGGAATAATTTTAAATCTTATTAAAGAATACAACTGTGATACTGTTGTAATAGGGCTCCCTATAAATTTAGACGGAAGTGATAGCATACAAACCAAAAAGGTTCGTGATTTCGCAAATGCTCTTGAAAACAAGCTCAGAAGCAATTCTATGCAGGGGATAGGTCTTAAATTTCAGGACGAAAGATTTACAACATCAATTGCGGAGGACGTTTTAATCAAAGCTGACTTGAGTAGAAAGAAAAGGAAAAGCGTTATAGATAAACAAGCAGCTGTCATTATACTGCAAAGTTATTTAGATTCAATAAAAACAAAATCATTTTAATTTGCTAAACAATTCCAACATGCAAACATCAAAGCAAACTTATAATCCAGCTATAATTAGGGTCGCTGAAGGGATTATTTTGAAAGCCAGAATTCGTTCAGCCAGCAGATGAAATCTGCCGGTAATAGGCCAACCATTGATATATGCCGATTTGCAGACCCTAATTAATTTGATAGCCAATACTCACAATTGATAAAGTAAAAGTGCTATTCAAAGATCCAATAGGCAAGGCAATACTCACATCTATTCGATAAAGCAAATTGTAGTCGGATTATAATCCTAGAATTTAATGGGCACTATTCACAGTTGATAAGAAAAGCTACAACTCAAAAATGATGGAAATATTTCCAACTAATAAAGGATGACTATACTGATAGAGAATAACTATAGAAATATTTCCAAACCGATAGAGAATGACTATGGCGAAAATGTAACAACAATATTGGCCAAGCATAAAGCAAAGTTATAATTCCAGAATTCATGGACAATATTAGCAGCAAAGTAATAGGAGAGGGGCAAATGACGACAAACAAAGAGTGCATTATTAATGAAGGGAATGGAGGGATGGACAACTATTCCTTAAAACATAATTTTCGGAATAGTTTGGGTTGGTTTTCTTTAATCCTTTTTACTTTCTCATAACCACCCATCTTTACAGTCAGCTATCTAATATAACCAGCACTATTAACCACCAAGTTCACCTATGTAATTATATTTACTTATATTTTGCTCCACCTTTTAATAAGGTCTTAGAGTTCAGCTGTCCAATATATCAAGTCAAATCCTTTTGATGGTAATTCTATTATCCCTGGATAATTCTTTAAACTATTTCTGGTCCTGGCGGTATTCTATTAAACTATTTCTAGTATTTGTAAAGTTGGAAATTTACCCATAAAATCAATTCTCACCTAGAATATTGTAGATTCTTATTATTAATATTTCTATAAAATTAAAACAAGAGAAATTATTATCTTATTACTTATCTAGCAAAATTGGCCCTTTAAAATCGTCGATTTAAGGCGTCTTTATTTTCCACTTAGTATCTTTCATCCTTAATTAATTTGTCTCTTATAGGAATTTAGGTATTAAAATTTTCTGCCCCGCTTTAAGTTCATCAGCTGATGTATCATTAATTCTACATATGGCATGTACTACTTTTCTTACATCTTGATCCGCTGGACCATATTCTTTTGCCAATTTCCACAGAGTATCTCCAGTGATTGTAGTAATTTCTTCATATGCTGGATTAGACATGCTTAAAGCCTGGTTATATCCGGCTATAGTTCCAACAGTAATAATAATTGCGAGAAAAGTAATTGTGAGAAATAGATAAAAACGAAATTTAGATTTTATTCGATATCTTTTTTTCATTTCCAACTCCCCTTTGCAAACATTTGTTCTTGCTTGCATCCAATCCTATCAGAATATACGTTCGTTGTAAAGCGATAGTTGAACATTTGTTTGTTTTATCAATAAAAAATTGACCTAACCTCTCCCTTATCTATACAGTTTAGCCAAATCGTCTGTTGACACGATTTTGGCTAAACTATTAACAACATAATCGATGTCATCTGAGCTCCTAGGAAAATCATCATAGGCTTGCAAAAAGTATTGCAAATAATGAGCAAAATTTACGGTTGTGTGTGAAAAAAACAGTCAAAAAGTACACACAACCGTAAATTTTGTACATATTGTGTCTTTTTAAGCGGTAAATCCACACATAACAGTAAATTCTGTACAAAATACGCAAAAGTATTTGTTAATAGTAATTTCCTGCTTATCAAAATGTATGCTGTGGATAGTGCCACCCTGGGGAGAACCGCTGTCAACCTATCAACAAGGAAAATCGGTTCCCCACAGGGTTTGGACAAGGCGAAGTTAAAATGCCTTGCCCACACTTTCCACAGCATCTACCACTGTTAGTGTTTAGCCGAATCGCTTGTTGACACGATTTTGCTTAAACTATTTGACTGATGATGGGAGCTCTAGTGAAATCCATGGGTGGAAGTTTGGCCGAATCGCTTGTTGACACGGTTTTGCTTAAACTATTTGACTGATGATGGGAGCTCTAGTGAAATCCATGGGTGGAAGTTTAGCCAAATCGTCTGTTGACACGGTTTTGGCTAAACTATTAACAACATAATCGATGTCAGATGTCATCTGAGCTCCTAGGAAAATCATCATAGGCTTGCAAAAAGTATTGCAAA
>CAZMMB010000052.1:6133-8681 GCA_964567325.1 uncultured Oscillospiraceae bacterium | reverse complement strand
ACGAAGCATCAGTTGTTTGTGAATATCCTCCAACAATTGCTTAGGATCCACCTCTTCATATTCCAGTTTCATCCTGCCTGATACAAATTTAGAAAAATCCAAAAGATCTTCTACCATGGCTGTAAGCCTTTCGCTTTCCTTTTCTATTATTGCCAGACCATCGTCAAGGGTTTCTTCAGTCCTGAATTTTTCATTCCTGAGGGTTATAGCCCATCCCATAATAGATGTGAGCGGTGTTCTCAATTCATGGGAAACAGATGAAATAAAATCATTTTTCAAGTCTTCTTTTCTGACTATTTCGTCTGCCATATAGTTTAGTGTGTCGGAGAGTTTCCCGATTTCATCGTTGCGTCTCTTTTTACTTTTGACCAGGAAGTTTCCTTCTGCCATCATCCCCGCGGATTTTGTTACTTCCTTTAAAGGGACAACAATGCTCCTTGTTAGAAATATGCTTAAAAGGCCAACGGCTAGTACGACGAAAATGCCAATTATAATAAATATACTCACCGTGCTTTTAATGCTTCTATCAATGGCTTCTGTGGATGCAATAAAGCGCAAGGCCCCCACCACCTGGCTGTCAGAAGTCAAGGGATAAGATAGGGCCATAACCCTTTCACCATCCAACCTTCCTACCCATTCCCCTAATTTGCCTTTTAAGGCAAGGGAAATGTCATCCTTCACTTCACCTTGCTTTGGAAAAACACCGGTTGAATCCATGATGATTTCTTCCCTGATGTTTATTATTTCTACCCGGGCATTGCTTTGATTCCAAAAAGCATCAACATTATACAAAATATTATCTTCCAAAGAAGCATTTGAATAATACCTGGAATACATATCAGCGCTTATTTTTATCTGATTGGAGAGATTTCCCCTTAGGCTACTGTAGTAATTGTGTTTCACCATGTAGATTAGCATCACTTCTAAAATGACGACCGAGATTAAAATGACTATCATAAAGTTAAGGGTCAGTCTAAATCTAATACTGTTCTTCATATTTATCTACTTTCTTGTTGGAACCGCCTGCCACCTGTATCCAGAACCCCAGATTGTTCTGATGAACTCGGGTTGAGATGGAACACTTTCTATTTTTTCCCTTAGCCGCCTTATGTGTACATCCAGGGTTTTAGTGTCTCCAAAATAGTCCTCACCCCATACCTTATTCAATAGTTGATCTCGTTTCAATGCTTTGCCTGGATTTTCCATAAAAAATTTTAACAAAGCATACTCTATAGGTGTAAGCTCTATCTCTTTATTGTCTTTAAAAAGCCTATTCCCCTTCACATCCAAGTACAGCTTGCCATAAGTATACCCCTGTGTGCCAGCTTCCGAATTGCTCCTTCTTCTCAGCATAGCCTTAATCCTTGCAATAAGCTCAAATGGATTGAACGGCTTTATCATATAATCGTCTGCCCCTAACTCAAGGCCCATAATTTTATCCGTATCCTGGCTTTTGGCAGTTAGCATTATAATAAAACATTCAGGAGAGGTCTTTCTTATATAGCGGCATACTTCTAATCCATCTATTCCCGGTAACATAATGTCCAGAACAACTACATGGGGGGAAAAGTCGACCATCGACTCCAATGCATCCTCCCCACATGCTGCTTCCATAACCCTGTATCCTGCCATCTCTAAATTTAGCCTGATAAAACTCCTGATTGAATCCTCGTCTTCTACCACCAAGACCCTAGCAAGATCATTAGACATATCCTTCCAACCCCTTTGTCTTTATTTCCCATGAGAAAGGACCCCTAAGAGCATTTCATAATAGGCATCCATTCCTCTTTGATTTAAGTGGACCCCATCCTGATAGAAGTAATCTCCGTGTCCCTTACTCGTACCATACCAATCTACCAGTTCCACCTCACTATATGATTTTAGAACTTTTTCCATCATTTCATTTACTACCGGCTCCCAGGGCTTGGGAACACGGGTGTTAATTAACAATATATCTTTGACACCTTCTAGACAGTCTAAGGTTTTCATCAGTTGTTTTTCCGTAAAGGCACCGTTGGAACCCAAAGCAATCACAACGGTTTCGCCCAACTTTTTGTCAGCTCTCAACTGGTCAATAACCTGTGGAGCATCGTACATCTGCCTCCCCTTGAGGGTATCTATAACTATACCAGGCAAATTTTCCTCCATCATGGGCTTTGCATCTATGAGCAGGGAGTCGGAAATAATGGTGATCCCTTCTCCACTCTCTAAGTTTTGATCTTCCGGCAAGGGTTTGTCCTGGGAAACTTCCCCCTCTGCTTGATCCTCTCCCTCCGGCAAATTTTTCCCCTCTAGTGGGCCCTCATCATCAGGTAAAAAACCTTCACTAACTGGAATATCGGGATCCTTATCCAGCCCTGCCTCCAAGTCTGTGGCTAAAATTTGCATACCTCCCATTGACGTAGCAGCCATTACGGCAACAATCAAGATTAAACTCACCGGGACCCTAGAGCATAGGGCTAAAAATGTAATTTTCCTATGCCTTACAGGTTCTTCTATCAGATAGAATGACAGGGCTGCAAGCAAAATACTAACTGCCAATTGTATT
>CAZMMB010000052.1:0-6123 GCA_964567325.1 uncultured Oscillospiraceae bacterium | reverse complement strand
GGCCCATCAGTGTTTGTCATAGAGCTAGACAATATTATTACCGGATAATGCCAAAGATATATCCCATAGGACCATTGGCCCAGCAACTTCAGGGGTTTCCAACCAAACAATTTTCCCAAAAGCCCAGCGGGATGGGCCAAGGTAATTACAAAGATAGTTGCTACGAGAGAGAAGACAAAAAGTCCGCCCTGGTACAAAAAAGGCTGATACTGATTGCTAGCAACAATCATCCAAATTATAGCGGCAAGACAAATTATCCCTGTTGCATCCAACATGTTTTTTCCAATTTTAGTAACTTCATTAGACATTTTTTTTCTAGGCAATAGCATGGCCGCTATAGACCCTAAGAGCAAAGCAAAGGCCCTGGTATCCGTCCCATAATACACCCGACTAGGGTCCATACCTGGTATATAGATTAAGGCCATGGCTAGGGCAGAGACGATTGTTACAACCATTGTCCCTATAACAATTTTTTTCTTGGTCTTTAAAAAACGAAAGGCAAGACTTAAAATTAGTGGCCAAAATATGTAAAATTGTTCCTCGATTGCCAGTGACCACAGATGGCCCAGGGGAGATGGGGGGCCAAAGCTCTCAAAGTATGATAGCTCATGAAAAATCAAATACCAATTACCCACATAGAAGGAAACGGCCAATGCCTCATGCTTGAGCTCCCCTATGCGTTCTGGCGCAAAGAAAATCCCCATCAGAGTTAGGCCGGCTAACATTAAAAAAAGAGCTGGTAGTAGTCTTCTTGCCCGACGAATCCAAAAATCCTTTAAATCTATTTGGCCAAGGGTCTCCATTTGGGAAAATAAAATATTTGTGATTAAGTAACCGGATAAAACAAAAAAAAGATTGACCCCCAGCAAACCGCCTGAAGCCCATGAATAGTTCATGTGATAGGCAATTACTGCGAAAACTGCTAGGGTCCTCAAACCGTCCAAACCCGGCATGTAATTTAAGCTTCTACTATGATGCATTTTTTAACTCCCCCTCTTTTATCTATATACATCATAGCAAGTTCTCAATCTAAATAATTTACAGAATGCTTAAACTTCTATTCTTTTTTTTCAGGGAGCAAGCCTTTTTCCTCAATAAATTCCATGAGCATTTTACTAGTATTACCTGTAATCTTTAGGCAATTTACTAGGTGTTCCCTGGTTTCATAAGGATAGGGGTTAAGGACCCTACAACAGGTTATGTCATATTTCTCCGTAAACCTATCTGTAAATTCCTTTGCCAGCTCGTATGCCTCATCCCTGGAATCTTCATTTGTTGTTCTACCTTTTAAAATGTTTAAGGCAGCTATTGAGCCGGTCAGGGCCCCACACATACATCCCGATTCGCCCACTCCACTTCCGAACCCTGTAAACAACCTAACCAAATCAGGATCCATTTCTGGTGCCAGAAGTTCCCGGTAGGTCATGAATATGGCTTCTGTACAATTATAGCCTTCCTTAAAATAATTTCCTGCCTTATTTCTCATTTGAATGGCTAAACTCTCACTCATTTTGCCCCCTCCTTTTTATCGACATATTGATTTTGTTTCTTTTAAGCGATATGAAAATACCTATTATGCACAAGCCTGTAAATAAAGTGTAGGATGTTTTCATAATTTGAATAATAGACCCTGTGTCAGCCTCCTTAAGGGATGTGTTTCCCAGGTAGATAGAGACAATAAAGGTTACCACAGCCATATTGCTGCTTTGCCCTAAACTTCTCATTGTGGCTAATATAGACGAGGCTACCCCATAATCCTTGGGTCCGACACACGACATTACGGCATTAGTGTTAGGCGAAGAAAAGAACGAAAAACCTAACCCTACTATAATCAGATTCAATACAATCAGGGCCATGGGCCAGCCCTCTCCTATGAAAGTAAAGAAAAACAAGCCTAGGGCGCAAAGACCCATTCCCAAGGACGCTAGCTTATATGGAGAAATCCTATCCGACAATCTCCCGGCATAGGGCGAAAGTACAGCCATTATAAGGGGCTGACTAATAAGGATCAAGCCTGCAGTATCAGAATCCATACCCCTTACCAGCTGTAAGTAGATAGACATGAGATAGCCTACGGCAAAGGTAGCACCATAGTTTAAAAGTGCAGCGAGATTGGATAGCAGATAGCTTGCGTTATCCCTGAACAAGCCTATTTGGATAATGGGATTGCTTGTATGAAGCTGGTATCTAATAAAAATTATCAGAAGTATAAAGCTTATAACAATCAAATACTTTGCAAAGACCCCTGTTGAAACTGCAGACAGGCCGTACATCATACCTACAATAGTTAAAACATAGAGGATGCTGCCTATGTAATCCATTTTTACTTGTCTGTCTTGCTGTCCTATCGTCTGCGGAAGTGCCTTTACTGCCAATACAAATGTTCCCAGTCCTATTAGGCAGGTTAGAAGCATTATAGACCTCCACCCAAAGGAATGATTAAGTATTCCACCAGCAACCGGTCCTGTTGTAAGCCCTACATATGTAGCCCCTATGAAAAAGCCTAACACCCTACCCCGCTTTTCAGGCGGATAATTGCTTATAAGAACAGCCTGGTTAGTGGCAAATATTACAGCCCCACCAACCCCTTGCAAAATGCGGAAGAACAGGAAAAATTCAATACCTTTGCTAAAACATAAGAGGCCGGCTGAAAGTGAAAACATCAACACGCCAATTTTTAGAAGAAATTCCCTGGCTCTTATGTCCGCCAGCCTCCCCATAGGAACAGATAGGGCAGCCACCGCCAGGATGTATCCATTGATTACCCAACCGATGGCGGCTGCCCCTGCGTTAAATTCACTATCTATGGCTGGAATGGACAGATTTAGGGCGCTTCCAGAAAAAGTAGTAACAAAAGCAGTCAGCACAACGACAAATAAAATCATTGGGCCCTTCTTGCTTCCTTTTACTTTTTCACCGCCTACACTCATCCATTTAACCTGGTTTCCAAAGCTTCTAGTTGTTCTGCCAATTCTTTGGGAAGTCTTTCACCATATGTTTCATAGTGGTCCCTTATCGATGCTATTTCTTTTAACCATTCTTCTTTGTCTACCGATAAGAGTTCTCCCATGGCATCCTGGCTAATATCCAGACCAGAGATATCTATGGCGTCTTTAGTAGGCAAATACCCTATTGGTGTTTTAATTGCATCCCCTTTTCCTGATACTCTTTCAAATATCCATTTCAAAACACGGCTGTTGTCACCGAAACCGGGCCAGAGCCACTTGTCATCTTTATCTTTGCGGAACCAGTTGACATAGAAAATCTTTGGAAGCTTATCTTCCTCAGTTTTCTTGCCAACCTCAATCCAATGGTGTAAATAATCGCAAACATGGTAACCAATAAAAGGAAGCATGGCAAAAGGATCGCGACGGACCTGGCCAATTTTATCTGATATGGTGGCTGCTGTTATTTCAGACCCCATAATGGAGCCCAAAAATATTCCATGTTCCCAATCGAAACTCTCGTGGACTAAAGGTATAGTTCCGGGACGACGGCCCCCTATCAATATTGCTGATATGGGTACCCCTTCCGGGTCTTCCCATTCCGGAGCGATTGATGGACACTGGTGGGCGGGTGCAGTAAACCTAGCATTAGGATTAGCCGCCGGGGTCCCTGTATCAGGATACCAATCCTGGCCCTTCCAGTCTATTAAATGAGACGGTGTATCACCATCCATCCCTTCCCACCATACATCCTTATCATCCGTCAGGGCAACATTCGTATATATTGTATTTTTCTTTATACTAAGCATAGCGTTTGGGTTTGATTCCATAGATGTTCCCGGTGCCACTCCAAAGAAGCCTGCTTCAGGATTGATAGCATACAGCCTTCCATCCTTACCGAACTTCATCCATGCAATATCATCGCCAATTGTTTCTACCTTCCAACCCGGTATAGTAGGCACCAGCATAGCTAAATTTGTCTTCCCACATGCACTGGGGAAAGCACCTGTAATATATTTAACCTCTCCCTCTGGATTAGTTAATTTAAGAATAAGCATATGTTCCGCCAACCAACCTTCATCCCTGGCTAAAACCGATGCTATGCGTAGGGCAAAGCATTTTTTCCCCAACAAAGCATTCCCTCCGTAACCGGAACCATAGGACCAAATTGCTCTTTCCTCAGGAAAATGGCTGATATATTTTTCTTCCATGGGGGCACAAGGCCACTCAGGGTCTTTTTGACCTTCTTCTAGGGGATATCCCACTGAATGCAGACATGGGACAAATTCACCATCTTCGCCTAAAGCCTCTAGAACCTTATCTCCCATCCTTGTCATAATGCGCATATTGGCAACTACGTATGGGCTGTCCGTTAGCTCAACCCCTATTTTGGAAATAGGGGAACCTATGGGACCCATAGAAAAAGGTATGACATACATAGTTCTACCCTTCATGCAAGCCCTGTAAAGGTCAGTCATTATTGGTTTTAGTTCTAAAGGATCAATCCAATTGTTGGTTGGACCCGCATCTTCTTCCTTAACAGATGAAATATATGTGCGGTCCTCTACCCTTGCCACATCTGAAGGATCACTGCGGAAGGCGTAGCAACCGGGAAGTTTTTCAGAATTCAGCAGCGTTGCCGCTCCGGATTTTACAGCCAGGTCAAGTAAGTGGCTATTTTCCTCTTCGGATCCGTCGCACCAATGCACCTTATCCGGCTGGCATAGTTCAGCCATTTCATCGACCCATTTTTGAAGTTTCTTGTTCAAGTTCACTAATATTCTCCTCCTAGTCAATCGTAAATTTTGTTTCCCTATACTTTACCACAGATTACCCTGCTTTCACAACTAAAAAATCTCGTTGCTAGCCGATTCCAACAAATATACCTATATCTTGAGCTCCTCATTGAGGTGGACGCAATTGCTGGCAATCGCATTCATTGCAGCCGCATTTATTGGATATGCAATCGGGGACGCTGAAATCAAGGGATGAGTCGCCACTTGGAATGTGTTTAATTCAGTGGCAGTTATTCCTTTTTGAATTGCCAAACTTAGTATATTGATCATTTCTCCGGCAGAATCCCCTCCAGAGACCTGGGCCCCCAGAATAATTCCTGAACACTTAGAAAATATCAGTTTTGTATAAATTTTTTGGGTCCCAGGCAAGGATCCGGGGTGGTGGTCCATAGTAGTAAAGTCGCCTGTCATAATACAAAAGCCTTCCTCTTTCGCCCTGGCTTCGGTTATCCCAGCTGCGGCATAGGTCCTGCCAAATATCTTCGTGGAAAAAGCACTTATTGTTCCTTTATTAGCTCGCACCAGGCGTAAATGAAAGGCGTTGCATCCAGCTATCCTTGCTTCCATAGCAGCTGTTGATGCCAATAGAACCGGTACATCCTTACCTGTAAAGAAACATTTTTTCTCCGCACAATCCCCTACTGCAAATATATTAGGATCGTTAGTTCTGGTATACTGGTCCACTAGAATTGCACCTTTGGCATTTAAATCTAGCCCTGCACCTTTTGCCAGTGCCGAATTGGGTTTGACACCTAGGCCTAAGACAACTAAATCGGCTTCAACTTGCTCACCATTATCAAGCTGGACATATTCTACCTTTTCCCTACCCTTAAATTCTAGGACCTTAGTATTGGTAAACAGACCTATTCCATTTTCTTTTAATGATTCTTCTATTTCATCGGTTAGGGTCTTGTCAAAAGCCTGCCACAGGCAGGCGCCAGCCAGTTCAATTAAGCTGACTTCCTTTCCTAAAAGCCTAATTTGCTCTGCAAATTCCACCCCGATAAAGCCACCGCCTACAACAACAACCTTTTTAGAGGCTTGAACCTTTTCAAGAACTGTATCCAGGTAATCCTTATTTTTCAATACTGATACTACATTGTCTAGATCATGTCCCGGGATGAAAGTAGGAACAATTGGCAAAGAACCCGTAGCTATTATGAGTTTTTTATATTGATATTTTTCCCCCTTTGCTGTTGATACAATTTTTTCTTCCCGATCAATAGATTCAACCCGATCAATAAATAAATTGATATTAGCATCTAATAAGGCTGCATCAGGAATAACATTTTTATCAGTGCTATGTAGGGTTCCATATATGTATGGAATACCACAAGGCACCATTACCTTTTCTGTTTCCCTAATTACTGTTATGTCAATAT
>CAZMMB010000051.1:0-8825 GCA_964567325.1 uncultured Oscillospiraceae bacterium | reverse complement strand
TCCCATAACCGCTTAGCAACGACACTTCCATATCCATAGGGCAATCATGTTTACTACTGATTTTCTCCAGCACCTTGCTGAAGTCAATCAAATCATCATAGTCAACTTCTTCAATTAACAAATCCAAGTCCGACATCCCATGTGTATAATAAAGGCCAGTAAATACCTCCATCCCAGCCGATCCCCAAACACCAAGCTTTAGGCCCCTTGCAAGGGATTCGTCTTTGATTTCCTTCAAGGCCTTTAGACAGGAGTTTCTTGGGACCCAATCCCTTTCTAAGAGCTCATAAGGCGTCACTGTTTTTTCAACATATGCCCTATCGATGATTGCTGGTATCCTCAGCCTCCTACCATCATGTAGATAAGGGGAAGCAAATCCGACAGCCAACTTTCCATTCAAGCTTTTTTCCTCTTCACGCCTTACAATTCCGGGAATTAATACTCCATGGTACCCTTTTACAAGCAGGTCCCTGAGAAGGTCTAATTCTATTCCCTGTAAATAGGGACTATCGTCATAACCATCCTTAATGGCCATGTACACCTTTTCACGACCTATATTGGAAATTTCAACTAAATCATGCCTTCTCATCCTGCTTACCTTCTTTTTATCCAAACGGGGTCGGCTTTTGACATCTGTTGGTAATCAAGTTGGGCCTTGACTAAATCATCAAAAAGCATGGTCTTTTCAGGACCCTCAATGATTATTTTTTCTCTTATTCCATGTCCATCCTCAATTCCAGCCTTTAATTCTAGAATCGTATGTGGTGCAGATGTAATCACATCAGGTGCTACCTTTACAATCCTGCCTTTTATTCTTAGAATGGACCTGGCGACCCTGTCTATTGATACAGGCGATGAAAGGGTCGTAGCCTTTACTATCACCTCGTATTCGGGATGGGTTCTTTTTCTCCTGTAAGTAATAACTTTTCCATCGCTGTTACAGATATGGCCTGTATTAGAGATTGTAAAGCTATCTCCCATGGGCAAGCCACCCACAACGAATTCAACATTTTCCTTCCTATCGGGTGAGGCTACCAAGCTAATATCCTCCCGCAAAAGGACACCATTCAAAGTAAGCCAGCCAAATTCTTGGCATCCATACAAGTCATATACCTTTGCCTGCAATACTTCCTCAGCAATTGGTAACAGGTCCAGGTCAAGTGGTGTCCCCGCAGTTAGAATAACTTGATTTTTAGGTAAGTCATCTGCAATTCCCAGCTTCTTGGCATCCTCCAAAGCGACCCTTATAAACGATGATTCGCCTATAATTACCTCCGGATTATCATTGTACAGGGTGCTTAAAAAGGCATCCCTACTAGATCGGACTAAAAAACTAGCTTTCGCATCATATTCATCTATGGCCTTTTTTGAAAAAACATTGGCTAAAGGGGGGTATGTGAACAAGATATTTGCCCCTCTTTCAACACCTGCCTCTGACAAGGCCTTATGACTTGCCTTAACCCTATTTTCAAGTTCTGCATAAGTAACTCCCACAATATTTTGAAATGCCGATGAACCTGTGGTAAATGTTAAATATGCCAAGTTGAGGGGGCTATGGACCTCTTCGATGACATGAGCCGCCGTGGGTCCATTGATTCCCTTATCTTCCAAAGTTCTTCTTGGCATTTCATCCAATGTTGGCGAACTGCCGAACTCCTCAACCATTTCTTTTAAGTTTTCTAAGAAACTATTCATTATTATATCCTTAAGCGTTTAGATACTTGTCTGATACTGCAGCAAATTGCTCGTTCATCTTCTCTAATACTGCCTTCCGAGCTACCCTGCCACCTCTTTCTGCTCCAAGTATTCCTCTTCCCCAAGGACCTAGCTCTTCTGATCCTTCTGCCTTAAGTTTACGAACCTGATCTATATGTTTCTTAATAAATTTCCCCATATCATCAAGCTTTTCAACTATTTCTTCAACTCCACCTAATTGATAGAAGAAGTCGACCCCTGCGGCGAAAACGGGATTACCTTTTGACAGCTCTTCCAGTCTTTCAATATCCAATTTTGTTATAATTGAAATACTGGTAAGTGGCATTACGTGAATCATGGTGCCAAAGTCCTTAGACAACGATAAAATATGGTCTGCCTGTAAACCATGACACAGGAAGGCTCCACTGATAGCCCTTCCAATTACTAAGGCAACGATGGGATGTCCAGCCTTTCTTGCTTCAGCTAAAGCCAATTGGTAGCCACCGGTAGCCTTGTTCATACCAAAAATCTCTTCCACCTTTCCCGGTCCGTTACCCGGGGTATCAACTATCAATACTATGGGTCTTTTCTCACCCTGGCCTTTATCCTTGTCAGCTTCCATTGTGTGGTATACTGCTAAAGCCATCTTATAGGCTTCTTCCATTCCAATGATGCCTGAGTGAACTACAGGAAATCTGGGGTTGAATTCCATTGCGTCATTTGCAATTATTGTAACTTTCTCGCCGGCCAGCTCCGCCGTACCGACAACAGCTCCGGGCCCCAAATCAGATTCTACCTGATAATCACCCACAAGGTTTTCTTGAAATGAATTCTCTACTGTGACCATATCTATGGCATCTCTACCTCTGCCAATCATACCTTGTTCTAAATACATTTAGTTCAACCCTCCTTTCTAAACAGTTTTTTCTCTGCGCTTTGCGGTTTTAAGAAATTCTGCAACAGTCATTTCTGGCAACTTTTCTGGATCTTCATTGCCAAGATATTTCCAAACATCTGTGGAATCTGAAGGATTCAATTCCGCTGCTTTTTTAACCAGCTCTAATTGCTCCTCAACTAGCTTTAAGGATCCTATCCTACGGAATTTTTCTAATTCTTCAAAGGGCAGGTCTAAAACCTCAGAAATTTTCTCCTTAAATGCACCTACAGTATCTTCAACAAGGAAGTTGCAATCATGCATTATATATTTATGCTTTCCACCAGTTGTTCTGAAGACGAGGGCCCTATCAGATGCGTCAAACTCATCCTTACCCATCTCCTGTTCAATAACCTCAGGACCGGTTAAACCAAGTCTTCCTTGCTCGCTCATTATGATTACATCAGCCGATGCAGCTACAAAGCCCATCCCGCCAAAACAACCAACCTGGCTTCCAATCACTGTTATAACTGGAATCTTTCCTCTAGCATTCTGGAATTGGTCCATAACCTCTGCATGAGCCAAAAGACCAGCATTAGATTCATGGAGTCTAACCCCACCAGTTTCGTAAGAAATCACCACTGCAGGTATTCTTTCCTGGTAAGAATCTGGATACTTTTCTTTAATATCTTCATATGCCTTTAAAGCCAGTCTGATAAGGCCAACCATTTTTGCCCCGCCTACTTCCCCTACAGCTCCGCCAATAAAGCGGCCCTCTTGGGAGGCAACAAAAACGGGTCTTTTACCAATTAAACCTACGCCAGTAACTATACCATCATCAAATCCGATAGCTTCACCTAAAACCGGTAAATGAGGACTGGACATTCTGTCGCGAGGATTGATAAACTCGGTGAAGCTTCCTTCGTCAACCAATCCAATTGCTCTGTCCCTGGAAGTGGATTCCAGGAAACTGCTTTCTTGCAATTCTTTCCATTTACTCATTATCTTCTCCTCCTGTCTCATCGCTATTTGCATTAGCCAATGCCTGCCTTAGTCTAATGGAGGCCACGATGGGAGTAGCGTTGTTGTCATTAATTTCGATTGATACATCACCGATATTATTCTGGTCTACGAATTTTTTTAAGACTAAATTCCAAACCTTATCAAAACCAACGACAGGAGTAACTATTTTAACTTTTGTGGCGCCATCTAAATCTTTTCTTTCCATTAGAACTTCCATGTCGCCGGAACCTGTAACTCCCAAATGCGACCATTCTTTTTTTATAGAGACCGGGTCATTTGCCTTGTACTCCAAATTAATCTCTGTTAAAGCCACTTTTTTTACCTCCTCTCTTTTACCAATTCCTAAATCTGGCAGGTGGGTTGTATAGACCTTTAGACCACTCAACCAGCTCTTTTACGGTTTTTGCAGCAAGTAAAGACCTGCTAGCCCTTGTAACATCAACGCCTAAATCCTCAGGAGTTTGGAATATACCCTTATTACGCAGCTTGGCAGTCTCCTTGGGATCTTCCTGCATACCCAACTCTGTGTATCCAGCCACTGCTTTTACGGCTGCCATTTTCTCTTCCATAGAGCCGCACTTATGCATATAGGCTATACCTTCCTCAGTTACGATATGGGTGAGGTCATCAGTATATATCATAACAGGTGGGATATCTAGACCTGCATTTTCAGCCAATTTCCATGCATCTAATTCTTCAACGAAGCCAGGTTCTAATTTTTCTCTAAAGGTTTCCTGTAATTGAACAACCAAGCGCTTGCCCCTCGGTAGGTTCCCTAGCAACTGTTCGTTCATTCCATATTCTTCACCACACTTCAGCCAGGCACCTGTAGCATGCCTACGGCCTTTAGCATCGCTGCCCATGTTAGGTGCTCCACCAAAACCAGCCACCCTGTTTGCAGTTGCCGTACTGCTATTACCGTACTTATCAATCTGCAAAGTTCCCCCGATAAACATATCAAGAGCATAATGTCCTGCTGTTTGTGAGTAAGCACGGTTTGACCGCAAGGTTCCGTCAGGTCCAACAAAGAATATATCGGATCTTGCCTTGACATATTCCTCCATACCGAGCTCTCCACCGAAGCAATGAATTGATTTAACCCATCCGGATTCAATGGCGGGTATCATGGTTGGGTGTGGATTCAATGCAAAGTATGAACATATTTTTCCCTTTAATCCTAGTTCTTCTCCATAAGTTGGTAAGAGTAGCTCGATGGCTGCTGTATCAAAACCAATACCGTGGTTCAGTCTCTGAATACCATACTCACCATAAATTCCTTTTATGGCTAGCATAGCTCTTAGAATTTGAGAATCTGTAATTAAAGCTGGATCTCTTGTAAATAAAGGTTCAATATAGAAGGGCTTTGGAGATTCTACAACAAAATCTACCCAATCTGCAGGGATATCAACCCTAGGCAATTTATCAACAATTCTATTTACCTGGGCCACAACAATCCCTTGTTTAAATTTCGTTGCTTCTACTATTACAGGTGTATCTTCTGTGTTAAATCCTGTATATAGGTTGCCGTCCTTATCAGCCTCGAAGGCTACAATCAAGGATACTCTTGGAGTCATATCTATATAATATCTCCCAAATAACTCCAAATATGTGTGAATTGCACCTAATTCAATTTTGTTCTCCTTAACAAATGTTGCCAACCTGCCTGCCTGTGGACCTGAGAATGAAAAGTCGACTTTCCTTGCAATTCCTTTTTCGAAAACGTCCAAATGGCTATCTAATGAAAGTACAGACTGTACCATGTGCAAGTCGTGGACTTTTTTAGGATCCACCTTACATAGGCAATCAGCCAAATAATCGGCCTGCTTTTGGTTGTTTCCCTCCAGATTCACTTTGTCACCAGGCTTTATGACGGCTTCCAACAATGATACTGTATCCTTAGCATCAACAACTTTGCCTGTTTTAATGAACTTTGAAGCTTTACTCATCCTGTCTTCAGTATCTCTTTTCAAAGTATCAAAACTCATTGTCATTTCCTGTTCCATTGACTACACTCCTTTCCTTTTTAAAATAGTAAATTATATCGGTTTTTAAAGATGCATTACCCCTAATCCTGCCCTTTCATGATTTGTAATTGGATGCAGTGCTGAATCACCAAACATAGCTACAGCAATCCAATTCTCATCCCGGACGATAGCAATTTTTAAAGCTAGACTTGCGCTAGATGACACATTTATTACTATCCCCTTTTTTGCCTCCTCCGCAGCATGTAGCAAGGCATGCACCTGTTTTGCTGTTTTAGAGATTAGACCACCATTTAAACAGGCTCCTATCAAAGAACGGGTTACTTTATCCTGAAATTCGCCTTTTGTCCTTCCTCCAATTTCCGTTACAACATACTTAAGATTTTTATTCCTAAGCAATGATTTGACTTCTTCTTCGGATTTGATTGTCCTAGTCATAGCTAAAAACATAGCAGCTGTACCTACTGTCCAATCCATATCCAATAGAAAACAATTTTTAGAGTTTGTACAATTATTGCCCACTTTTATCTCTTCTCTCCGGGTAATTTGTTAAATTTTAGATATGCCTATCATTTATTACTACCCAAAAATCAAAGTATCAACCGTTTAATGCATATTTCCTAAGCTAATTTCGCCAGAGTTTAGCTTATGAATCTTGCCATCCTCATCCTCTACAATTAAGGAACCTTCCTCATCTATATCAAGGACTAGACCTTTGAATTTTTCATTGAATGAAGAGACCACCACTTCTTTGCCCAAAGTAATATTTTTCTTTCTCCAAACCGTCAAAACAGGGCCAGATCCTTCATTCAGCCACTTTTCATACCATGTTTCTAGCTGTAATAAAATTTCGCTTAGTAATCTTGTCTTATCTATGTCCTCATTTAATTCAGCTTTTAAGGATGTAGCGTATGAATCCAGTTTTTCGTTTTGGCTAAAATCCATATCAATATTTATTCCAATCCCTAATATGACACAAGCGTTAGAATTATCGAAATGTGCCTCTGCCAATATTCCACATACTTTTTTTCCATTTAATAAAAGATCATTTGGCCATTTAATTTTTAATGACAAGCCACATAGCTTGTATACAGCCTCTGCGATGGCAACTGCCGCAACCAAGGTTAGTTGGGCGATTTTTGAAGGATCTACCTCCGGTTTTAAAATAAGACTAAACCAGAGGCCCCTGCCCTTTGGCGAATACCATCTTCGATCAAAGCGACCTTTGCCATCCGTTTGCTCGTCCGCTATGATGATTGTGCCTTCCGGGCCATCGTTCTGCGCAACTGTAAGAGCAAAAGAATTCGTTGATTCAATTTCTGGAAAATATAACGTGTTATGGCCAAGATATTTGGTGCCATAATCTATCGTATTTGTACTTACCGGTAGCTTCATCGTGTTATGCTCATCTGTTCCGCTAAAAAACATATTCCTCACATCCAATTTTTTTGCCGGTTACGACATTCTTTTGCTCTATATCAGATTTAATTTATCCTATCAGGAATATAGTGGAGATAAATATTCCGGTTGCAATTGCTGATACGATTACACCACAGATGTTTGCACCCATTGCTACGGGCATTATTACCGCAAAGGGATTTTCTTCAGCAGCAACTTCCTGTGCAATTTTAGCTGTAGTTGGTACGCATGAAATGCCAGCTATACCAATGACGGGGTTATAGTTCTTGTTTTTATCCAGTTTATAAATAATCCAGCCGCCAATAAGTCCACCAACACCAGAAACTCCTAATGCTATGACTCCAAGGATTAGAATTTTTGCTACGACAGGATTCAATATAGTTGAAGCCTCGCATAGTGTACCTAAAATCAATCCTAGGAAAAGGGTGGAGAAATATGTGATGGTATTCTCAAGTAACTCTTGATAAGGTCCAATTTCAGCCTCTTTAATTGCTACACCAAGGAAGAATGACATTACCAAAGGAGAAGCAACAGGTAGCAGGATACATAGCAACAGACAAGTCAAAACTGAAAATACAAATTTAGACTTCTGTGAAACTTCTGGTACCGGTACCTCAACATCAATACCTCTGTATTTCTTAGGCACCATCAGTTTAATCAAATATGGGTAAGCAGCATAGGTCAAGCTCAAATACAAATAGGCGATTATTGATATAGGTACAAAGAGATGAGGTGATAAAATTAATGAGCAGAAGAGTACCATTGGTCCGTCAGCTCCACCTATGGTTGCAACTGCAGCTGATTCGGCAGGTGTAAAACCTAGGAGATAAATTCCACTAACCAAGGCTACGAAAGTCCCCATTTCTCCAAATAGCGCCGCTGTTACGCTGGCCCAGGGTCTACCTAAAATAAAGCTTATTTCACTTCTTGCCCCGATTCCAACAAATACCAGACATGCAATTAAACCATTACTGAAAGTTAGGTTATAAATAGGTTGTAAAAAGTTAACCTGCATTATGTCAACTACTGCAATAGGATCCTCAACTAATGAATCCAAAAAGATTGTACCAAATTGACCTGATCCTAAAAAAAGTACGCCAGCATTAATAGCTATCATTCCAATGCCCATTGGTACCATTATGAGCGGTTCGAGCGTTCTTTTGAATCCAAAATAAGCTAGAGCAAACCCAATAACAATAAGGACGATACGGGCTATAGCAATTGATGGTTCCTGTACTAAAAGACTCCCAATGCCTGGGAAAAGATGAATTAATGTATCAGACATTTAATTATCCTCCACTTCTTGATAATGGTTATTTTTGGGTTTGTTCATAACATTATTTACTATTACAATCAAACCGATTACCATAATCGAAATCACTGCCGTTAAGGCGTAAGCTAATAA
Organism: uncultured Oscillospiraceae bacterium; assembly: GCA_964567325.1. Taxonomy (GTDB): domain Bacteria; phylum Bacillota; class Clostridia; order Peptostreptococcales; family Anaerovoracaceae; genus UBA1426. Next base: position 427 of record CAZMMB010000051.1, on the reverse strand, counting down.
AGCATAAACGATAGGGTTCATTTATATCACTCCTTTTTTTAAATTACTAACCTACCCGAATTGAAATACCTAATAAACACTCAAGACCACTCCTTTATATTGATAATAGTAATTTTAATAAAAAAGGACAATAGGATATAACCCGTATTGTCCCTCTTTCGCCAATATTAATTCCAAATCATCAATCTTTTTTTCGTTGTCGTCCAACACTCTGTCACTCGCGTAAATATCTTTCAAATTTACAATTCAATAGTATAACTTTGTTATTGTTCTGTCAAGCGTTTTGATAAATATTTTTTTATCGATTGTATAAGTTTCTTATAATATATTATCTTTTCCCACTTGCTCCCAGAACATTTTTAATTTTATGCTGGACCATGGCCTTGATGGCATCTCTAGCAGGACCTAAGTACTTCCTGGGATCAAA
>CAZMMB010000050.1:0-8876 GCA_964567325.1 uncultured Oscillospiraceae bacterium | reverse complement strand
TTTACAATGTTATGGCCATTATTAATCTTACAAGTGCAAGAATAAATAGTGTATCTATCCATGATCCCTTCACTAAAGATGGAACATTAAAGATAATGATTTCCATCTGTTCAGCTCGCCGATAAATAGGGTCTGTAATCGGCATAAATCCTGCTAGCCTATGGTAAACAAAACACTCAATCGTGCCGCTATATATTTGTTATTGGCAAAAGGGTCAAATATACAAGGCAGAATTGAGCAACTGCATCACTATTAAAGTCGAGATTACAAACTTAAACTTTCCCGGAAGGGATTAATTTAACAAATATTAACATTATGAACCATTTGACGAGGTAAGTTGTGAAATGGTTTATAAATCAGAATAATATAAACTATTTAATAGCGAAAATTAAAATATAGTTTATTAATTCATTTGATTTATCAATTTTCCATGAAGAATGGTTTATAAATCAGTCAAAAGTAAACCATTTAGCAGTTTTACATCTATAATGGCTTATTTTAACTATCCATATCCTGATATTGGTTTAAACAGTAGATCCTTTTTCAGTTGGATATTTACTCAAAAGTGGACCCTTTTTAGAGTAGCATATACATCCAGGTTGGGTGTTTTACCAAAAGCGAACCTTCTTTAGTTAGTATAAGCATTAAAAAACAGAAGCTTTAGGTTTACGTTTAATCAATGAAGCACCCTTTTAAATGTACCACTAATATTGTGAACCACTAATATTTTTAACATGAAAATCGTGATTTGACTTTTACCTTTTTTATCCTGAACGAAGATTCAGTTGACTAAACATCTCAGCCGTGTTATTGTACTAGTCAATTGATACATCAGTAGGATTTGCATTTAGAAGAATATTTAAAGAATAACCATTTTAAATGTTACGTGACATGCCTCTGAAAAAATCTCGTATTGACATTAATCTATGGGATGGGAGTCGAACATAATGAATATTAAATTAGACGGCAGCATGCCTATCTACATACAGATTATGAATCTAATCCGACGAAGAATCGCATCTAAGGATTTAAAGGCGGGGGATCGGATACCATCTGTAAGGGAGCTGGCCGCTCGATTCGGAGTAAACCCCAACACAATGCAAAGGGCTCTTTCGGAGTTGGAAAAAGAAAATCTCTTATGCACTGAAAGAACTATCGGCCGCTTCGTCACCACTAATTCCGGCCTGATAGAGGAATTGCGTATTCAGGAGGCCAAAAACGCTGTGAACGAATTTAGCAAGAAAATGGAGGCACTAGGGTTTACAAAAGATATGGCAGCAGATTTTTTTCTCAGTAATACGGAAGGTAAAATAAATGTGGGATAGTGTAAAGCCAAAGTCTATAAGTAATGGTTCTGAACTTAAGCTTATCGAAAGCCCTCCCATTGTGAAAATTGAAAATCTTTACAAGCGCTTCGGATCCGTCAACGCTTTATCAGAGCTTAGCTTGGAAGTACCTGCTGGTCGGATTGTAGGATTACTGGGTCCTAACGGTAGCGGCAAGACTACGCTAATTAAAATACTGGCAGGTTTCTATACCTTCAAAGAGGGGCAGGTATTAATCAGTGGGCGACCTCCGTCCCATATTACAAAAAGTATTGTATCCTATCAACCGGACAGGGGCAGTTTTCCAACCCATATGACTGTAAATGATATTGTATCCATTTACAAAAGGTATTTTGACAATTTTAATGAAAGCCACTGTCTTGAAATGCTTGATGCTTTCCAAATAAAGGAATATGACACGACGAATCAAATGTCAAAAGGAATGATTGATAAGCTGCAAATCTGCCTGACCATGTCGAGGAAAGCAAAGCTTTATCTTCTAGATGAACCCATTGGTGGCGTTGACACAATAGCAAGGGATTTAGTCATAGAAACTATCCTTAATTCCTTCAACCCTTTAGGAACAATAATTGTGGCTACCCATTCAATATCCCAAGTTGAGCACCTATTTGACACGGCTATCGTACTATCAAAAGGACATTTAATCTGCTACGACGATTGCGATGCCATTCGACAAAGGTATGGGGTATCATTGGAAGAAGCACTGATACAGGTTTATAGTGTTAAATGTTAATCACCCATAAAAGCTCCTTTGAAACTTTACATAAATATGACATAAAAACGAGGAAACTATGAGAAAAGGTGTCAATAAAATAAGTAAATATGGTTTGAAAATCCCCTTAATCAGCCTCTTTGTTTTAGTGGGAATTTCAGCAATTATTTTCTTTGTTACCGATAGTGTGGCTAAGACAAAATCCGATGAAGTGGAAATTATAGACCAATTAGACTGGATAATACCGCTGGGGACCTATGAACATATTGAGATCTTTGAAAATAAATCAGGTTTGCTTGCTGTAAGGAAGGGTAACCATGTCGGTATAATAGACAGTAAGCTAAATGTTATCACCCCCTGCATATATGATGCTATCAGCCCAATAGGGGAAGGTAAACTTATACGGGCTTCCCTTCTAGGTAAAGAAGGATATCTGGACCAACTGGGAAGAGTAGCGATTCCTTTCATCTATGACCAGGCATATGATTTCACAGGAGAGTATGCACTTGTTTCTACTGAAAATTGCTACAAAGTGATTAATACTAGCGGGGAAATTGTGTACGAAAACCCAAAAGGCTATCGGATGCATCCAACTGAAAAGGAAGGGCTTTTCACCTTTTGGACAGGCAAAAGCCTATACGATGAATGGGAAGACATCCAGAACCGTTCTTACAAAGGTTTAATAGACATTTCTACCAATAGCATATTGATAGAGCCGGATACATATCAGGAAGCATTTAGCTATTCCGAAGGTTTCTGGCTGACAGCCGTATATCAGGCGAAGTCTATGGAAATACCAATCTATCTTGTTGATGGAAGCTGGTCCGAAGCCTTCCCCCACATAGTCCTCCTTAGAGCACAGCCATTTAGCGGAGGATTTGCACCGGTGGAAATCATCAAAGATGCGGAAAACAAAGAAAATATACCAGATTCTATAATTGTAGGCTGGGGTTATATTGATAGGGAAGGAAATATGCAGGAAAACAATCTATTTATGAATTCATTCTCTCCTTTCAGCGAAGGTCTCGTAAGCAGTTTTGATGAAAGGTCATTGTATTTTGTCAACACCTCTGGTGAAAAGGTCTTTGAAATTGAAAGAAAAGGAAATTTCGGATCTTCCAAAGAGGCCTTTCATGAAGGCCTTGCACCTGTATCTATTAAATCTAAAAATACCTTCAATTTTTATAATGTAAGAGGATTCAGTATGTCTAGGGGTACGGCTTGGGGTTATGTGGATAAAAGTGGCAACTTTGTAGTTCCACCTATTTTCCTAGATGCTTGGCCCGTGACAGGGGGACTGGCCCTAGTACAATATGATGGTAGCTACGGTGTAATATCAATTAATACAAGTATGCACAAACCTAAGTGATTATGAAAATTAAGGTTGTTAATGAATATAATTGCATTTTATCCTACATTTTTCTGCATATTGTTCGTATTAAGATATTAAAATAGCAAGTTTCCTTCCGGAAAATACAGATTACTTGTGGATTTGTACACCGTGCATCCAATTGACATATAGAAGGGCTAACGGTACTGCATGCACAGCAATCCATGCAGATGGCATCCTTTTTAGGATTGTATAGAAAGGCGTAGAAATGATTGATAAATGCATAACTTTAAATATGGGTTTGGCATCCAATGAATTTGCTATAGGCCTGGCGACGGGCTTTTTAGCTGTTTTTTCAATGGCTATGGGTGGTTTTTTGTCCTTTGTAGCCATAGCAGCATTGCTAGTTGCTTTAGTGTTTTTCGTGATGGGGTTTATCAAATTATTTTATAGAAGTCTATTTACAAATGAGGCATACTTATATATGAGCCTTCCATTTTCCAACCTACAGGTAATTTTATGCAAGATATTTGTTGGAACCTTTTGGCTGGTCCTAGGAATTGGAGTTATAATTGCCTTTGCCATGGTGCCATTACAGCAAAGTGTAAACATATTAGGAATGATAACCAGCTCTTTGCTCATGAAGGGTATCCCTGCCGAAAAAATAGGTATTTTGATGGTTATACTTTTTTGGTCTTATATCCTGGCTACTGCCCTCTTTTCCTCCACCTTACTTTTCGTAATAATATTTACCAATACCCTAAGTGGGCGAAATTTTAAAATACCTATCAATATTGCTACCTTTGTAGCAACATTTGCTGCATTGCAGGGAGTTTTATATATGATAAATAAAAGTTTGGACCATGCTTTCGATGCGTTCCACAATGTATTGGAAATAGCTATTTTAAGTTTGGGTGTAAGCTTATCCCTGCTGGCATTATTCATTTTTCTTTCAGTAAGGCTTCTTAACCGGAAATACAACCTAAATTGAGTTAAGCATTTGGCATCCCAATAAACCGAATGCGCTTACAGACCAAATAAACGCATCCGGTGCACGGATCTGTCAGTCATGGTCGAATAACTATGACCGGTCTACCTCCGTCAGTCATGATTGAATAAACGCACCCAGTGTACCTGATTATCTGCCAGTTGAAATAAGATTGACAAAGAACTTATAGTTTACCTCGTTTAATAGCGTCTACTGGACAAACAGATGAGCAGTTTGAACATTGGTGGCAAGTTGAACTATTTATGTTTGCTTTATCATCGCCCTTTAAACTTATAGCATGGGCAGGACATACAGGTTCACACAGTCCACATCCAGTACAGCTAGATATATCAACTTTTTTTGATCCTCTCGCAATCTTGCCAAAGGTTTTTAGGAGACCCCCATAGGGACATATGAGATTATGAAATATAGCTGGTTTATATCTAAATGTAACCAACACTGAAATAAGTAACCAAAGTATAAGTATTGGAAAGTTTATATGCAAAATCTTCTTTAAAACCACCATAGCCATCAGGCTGGAAAATAGCGCCACCCACTGAAAGTATCCATTTTTAAGCCATACAGGTTTTGCATCTGTCTGCATTTTTAACCTTTTGGATAACCACTCAACTGGAATCATTAATGTATTCATCGGACATACATATCCACAGTAGAGGCGCCCAAACAAGAGGGTTGCCAAGAGGCCTGCAGCGAAAAAACCCAACCATATCATCATTTTGCCTTTAGCCAGAATGAATGTAAATAAAACTAGAAACACTAATCTGATCACAGTCGTACCCACCTTATTTCCTATCATCTAATATCCTCCCCAAATTCCTATTACCATAATAGTCTTCTAAACTTCCACTGAAGTCATGTTAAGTATACAGAGATTTTGGGTATTAAAGTGTTACCTTGGTAACTCTTAGCTGATAAAATGGGCTAATAAGGATTGATAAGCTAAATAAGTAGTAAAAACAAGGATTTATTAAAAGAAAGGTTATGATAGGCAAAGGTATGAAAAATTACAAGAATAATATTGAGAACAACACTATCTTAAACTGTATTCCCACAGAGGAAATTAGTAAATGCTTAAATGAAGGAAGTTTCAAAATTACTAACTATGGGAAAAACCGTATTATACATTTCCCTGGCGAGGCCTGCCGAAAGCTGGAAATTATTTTATCAGGAAATGTAGCAATAGAACACATTGATGAATCGGGAAACCTTATGACTATCACCCTTTTGGAACAGAACGAAATATTAGGCGGGAATATATTGTTCGGTAAAAATCCACGCTATCCAATGACTATAACCGCAAAACAACCCGCAAGCATATTAGAAATAGAGAAAGAATGCCTTCTTACCCTTTTTTCCCATAATACGGTTTTCCTGCGCAACTACCTTGAATATGTTGCTGAGAACACCACCATCCTGGGGAACTGCATCCAATATAATGTAAACACAAGCCTTCGCAATCGAATTCTAAACTATCTAGACCAAGAAAGACAAAGGCAGGGTTCAAACATTATAATCCTTAATATTACTAAAAAGGCCCTAGCTGAAAGATTGGGAGTACAACGAACATCCTTATCAAGGGAGTTGGCGAAAATGAAAGCCAACGGGCTTATAAAGTATGATTCAAAATCAATAGAACTTCTATAGATATGATGAGTTAAACACCATGCCCCACCTCCTCAAAAGTGGTAAAATACATATAGTAAGCGTTTGGATTTTATCATCTCCAGGAATCAAAATCAGTAAAATTCGCTGTCAACGGCCCAAATGTTATGAAAGCGCTTCTTGCAGGTCAAATAACCGCAACCAGTGTACCTGATCCGTCGGCCGTGGTCAAATAACCGCGACCAGTGTACCTGATCCGTCGGTCGTGGTCAAATAAACGCAACCGGTGTACCTGATCCGTCGGTCGTGGTCAAATAAACGCGACCAGTGTACATTTTATTGAGAATTGAACGTGAAAGGTACACTACACGTACTTTTTTGACCAGAAATCCAAAAATAAGTACACTACACGCACTTTTTTGACCACAGAACTGAAAGCCTGCACACTACACTCACTTTTTTGACCACACAGACCGCCCAGCTAAAGGTCTGCACACTACACGCACTTTTTTGGGGTATCGCACCAAAACTCAAATTAATGATTGCTAGCTATAGGCCAGTTCAAGTATAATGGCATTAATCCATAGATAGGTTTGTCGGTGGTAGATTGGTGGTAGATAGATTGATTGGCGGCTTGGCGGTAGAAAGGTAGATTAATTAATTGGAGGTTAACAGTAGGAGGATAGATTGGTTGATTGGCGGTATGCTGAATGAAAAGCATGTGAGACATGCAGAATAAGTAAATTGCGGGGGGTAAAACAATATGATATTCTACTTTTCCGGCACCGGGAATTCCTTAGATGTTGCTCAACAAATTTCTCACCAATGCGATGATTCCATTGTATCTATAGCCGATGAAATGATTGAAAAACGTGATGTTTATGAGTATTCCTTGGCCGAAGGCGAAGCTATCGGATTTATATTTCCAGTCTATGCCTGGGCGCCTCCAAAGATGGTAATGGATTTTATTGATAGACTATCCATCACAAATCCTGACAATCATTATATCTATTCCATTGCCACCTGCGGTGAAAGCATTGGCAATACTATGAGTGTTTTATACAAGGCGCTCGTGAAAAAGAACTTCCATCTAAATAGTGGTTTTTCCATAGTCATGCCCAATAACTATATTCTAATGTGGGATGTAGATACAAAAGATGAAGCAAGCGTCCGGCTTGAAAAGGCACGGAACCATATCAATATAATAAGTAAAACTATTCGAGACAAAGAAGCAAAAGTTTTTCAGTTAAGGCAGGGACCTGTCCCCTTCTTCTTCACAAGTATCATAAACCCTCTATTTAATAAGTTCGCTATGGGAACAAAGGGCTTTTATGCTGAAGATACCTGTACCGGCTGCAGGTTATGTGAGGAAATCTGTCCCACGAAGAATATCGTGGTTAACGACAAGCCGGTTTGGGGCTCTGTCTGCACCCAATGCCTAGCCTGCATCCATCGCTGTCCGGAAAAGGCAATACAATATGGAAAAAAGACCAAAGAGAGGGGGCGATACGTAAACCCCTGTTTACTGGAATAGAATGTTTTCCATACATTTTATTTATGTTTTAGCATATAAGATAAAGTAGTTCCAATACAAAAAGTGATTGGTTTATAAATATCCAAAAGGAGGCAAGATTGTGATCATTACAACAACACCAACAGTTGAGGGAAAAATTATCACCAGCTACAAAGGAATTGTCTTCGGCGAAGTAATATCCGGAGTGAATTTTATCAAGGATTTTGCGGCAAGTCTAACTAATTTTTTCGGGGGTCGTTCCGGCTCCTATGAAGGGGAACTAATTGAAGCAAGAGAAGCAGCCCTCAAAGAGATGGAAAAAAGAGCATCAACTTTAGGTGCAAATGCTGTTGTAGGAGTAGATATAGATTACGAGGTCCTAGGTGAAGGTGGCCATATGCTAATGGTTACGGCCTCGGGCACTGCGGTGTTAATTGAATAATCAGTTCACGGAGCTTGGAGATTAAATAAAAATGAAACACCTTGTAAAAACGATAATGTCCATGGCCATCATTGTATTTGCTATGCTGGTTATTGTTGCATGTTCATTCACTCAAAGTCCTGAAAATAACTTAGAGTCACGCTTATCCAATCCAGACCTTGAACCATATCCTTACAGTATAACCCTAGAGGAAATTTCGGAAAGGGCTACAGGTTATTATCCCGATCACGTGAGCTTTCAATTTATATGCATAGGTAAAATTAGCGATGAAGTTAATCAACAAGGCTTTGTCAATCAGCAGTGCTATATTTTTGATGTTATCCACGAAGGGAAAAAAGTTTCCGGAGTTGCTGTGGGGGTTGACGATGGAAGCATATGGATTTACGATATGGTTTATGGTTCCCTTTGGCTCAGTGAAGGTTTCATGGGACTAACCAATAGCGGCAAGGCTAATGTTCTTTTAACGGAGCCAGTTATAGAACTTACAAACCAGAGCAATGACGGGAATAAATCATTTTTTTATTTTGCTCGGCTTAATACAATCCCCGAACTAAGCACTAACAATGAAGGCTCCATAACATGGAACGAAAATGAAAAGACCCTAACACTTAGCGCCATAAAAGGGACTGGCTCAGTAACAGGTGCATTAGACGGACCATACATTGGGGCTGTTTTTACCTGGAAAAAGGGGAAGCCGGAATTAATAAATGTTGAATATGAACCAGCACCTACCTTTTCACATCCAAGCCAAATCCTTCTAAGCGGTGAAATAATGAATATAGAAGAAGGGCGGTTACTTGAAATAGCCGAATATTTTAAATCTATAGTAGACGAAAAAACCCTATCGCTCCCATAATGAATCGGTTATTTTGTCAGTTGATTGTTGCAATTGAGATGGCAAAATGCAAAACTTATTCAACCT
>CAZMMB010000049.1:6110-8946 GCA_964567325.1 uncultured Oscillospiraceae bacterium | reverse complement strand
TCCCTAGGGTGATAGCCTGTTAGTACATGACAGCTAACGGCCCCTCCCAAGCCCATTTCCGTGCTGCCGTAATGCTCATAAACCTTAGCCCCCCACAGGTCCTTTATTTTCTGCCTAAGGTTGTCGGAAACATAATCTGTGCTGAGCAAAACTGTCTTAATTTGATTTTGGCCCACATCTTTCTCTGTAAACTCCGCTAAGGACAAGACTTCCTTAGGGCTTCCAACCATAGATGTAACCCCTTTCCCCCTGATTATTTCGCATAATTCCTTTAAAACATCCTCTTGAACTACTTGGGGAAACCCATAGGGGATCACATTTGCTCCCAAACGCTTAAGGCCTTTTTCTAATAAATCACCAACATTGCCTGGGGTATGGCAGGCTAATAAAATAAGCACAGTATCCCTGGCTGTTACTAAGTTTTTCATTCCATTATGAAAGTAGTCTATTGTTAGTTCCTGATCTTCTTCCGTAAAATAGATCCTCTTAGCCGGCCCCGTAGTTCCCGACGTTTTTAAGCTTACTATTCGACTGATACTCCCGGCAGGGACGCATAGCATTTCCAGCCCCTGATTAACTAATTCACCAGTGGTTGTGAAAGGTAGATCATTTATTTCCATCAAAGAATTCAAGGTAAAACCCTGTAATCTCTTATACTTTTCCTTATAGAATGGGCTATTTTTTATTACACAGTCCAAAGTTTCGTTTATTTTTTTGACTTGGTAATTGACCAGCTTATCCCTACACAAGGGAAGGGTTTGATTAGCTTCGATTTTTCCTGCTATCCACTCATCTAAAGGTTGATTATACATTGCTAAACCTTTTCAGCTACCATAAGGAAATATCCAAGACTTTTTCGATCCTTCATCCCTGCCAAAGGACAAGCATCCCCCTCCTGGCCTAGGGATTGAAAAAAGTTTTCTACGGACCCATAGTGCATTATTATGGATGCAGTAAATTCCTTCAATTCCCTATCCTTATCTTCTCTTGCAAGAATTTTAAAGCCCATATCTGAAAGGATTCCTTCGACTTGCCCTTTTGAAAAGACTTTTTTAAAGTCCTTTATAGACTTAGAATCTTTCAAATAAAAATCGCTGATTATCAATTTTCCACCTTTTTTTAAAAGGCAATAAGCCTCGTGAATTGCCTCTTCCTGCTTGTCTATTAAAGAAAGCACGCATTCCATAAATATGCCATCAAAAATGAGGGAAGGATAATCTAACATCTCTCCATCACCAAAACTGAGATCTAATTGGGGATTTCTATCCTTGCCCCTACTTATCAGAATCTCCGATATATCTACCCCGGCCGAATCTAGACCATATTCCTTGTTAAGCAGCTCCACTGTCAGGCCATAGCCACAGCCCACATCCAGTATCTTGTCCCCTTCTTTAAAGCCGGCCAAATCTACGGCATGATGTGTTATGGCAAGGCCACCAGGTCTCATGGTCCCTCCAAAAATCTCTAGTAATGCAGTGTTTTCGTAAAAACTGCTTCCACCGCCCTTCGAAGCTATATATTCCTTAGCAATATCGTTAATTCCCTCATCCCTATGGTCGCATCCCATTTTTCCCCTCCACTTTATAAGACTTTTTAAAAATTATATCTCATGCATCCTTCCATTGCAAACCTAGTTTTTTGCTAGACAGATAATTCAATTTTATCAGATTTGATTATGTCAAAATGCTTGAAGATTATGCCATTTCATGATATAAATATTGTTACCATAGATTGTTTGTGGTTTCTATTTCAATGGATTATTATATGGGCTCATTCAAAGCATGCTGAAGGAGGGTTTTATTTATGAAGTTAAGAAAAATGACCTTGAACATCAACGGCGCCGACCGGACATTTATCTGCGATCCTGCTACAGATACCCTGGCTACTGTTATCAGGCGCCTGGGCCTGACTGGAACAAAGGTTGGTTGTGGCACCGGTGTTTGTGGTTCCTGCTCCGTTATTTTAAATGGCAAAGTAATCCGTTCATGTATCAAAAAGATTAGCACCGTTGAAGAGTACAGTAAAGTATTGACTATTGAAGGAATCGGAGCACCTAATTACCTGCACCCCTTGCAGGTTGCATGGATGAACTATGGTGCAGTTCAATGCGGCTTTTGTACTCCCGGTTTTATTGTTTCTGCCTATGGTCTTTTGGAAGAGAACCCAAACCCAACACGGGAGGAAGTAAGGGACTGGTTCCAAAAGCATAGGAATATTTGTCGTTGTACAGGCTACAAGCAACTGGTAGATGCGGTAATGGCTGCCGCAAAAGTCATGAGGGGTGAGTGCTCTGTAGAAGATATTATGTTAGCGACGCCCAAGGAAGGCGACAAAGATTTATATGTAAGACCTGCTGCTTTAGCTAAGGTATGCGGGGTAAGCGACTATGGCGACGATGTTGAGCTAAAAATGCCTGCAGGAACGCTCCATGTTGCCCTAGCCCAACCAAAAGTCACCCACCATGCAAAGATATTAAAAATAAATACTGAAGAAGCTGAAAATATGCCAGGTGTCTATAAAGTAGTTACCGCCGAAGATATTAAGGCAGCCGGTGGAACAAACCGTTTAGGATGGTACACATTCACGGCAAGAACCCTGGCAACTGAGGCCACCCACTTATTGTTGGCCGAGGATAAAATTGTTACATACGGTGCTGTTGTAGCCCTGGTAGCCGCAGATACCAAAGAAAATGCAAGGGCGGCAGCGGCTAAAGTTACAATCGATTTTGAACAGCTACCGGAATATCTCAATTATCTAGATGCAGCCCTGCCTGATGCCATTAGAATACACGATGATCATCCCAATGTATGGTCCATGCAACCGACTATTAAGGGCC
>CAZMMB010000049.1:0-6100 GCA_964567325.1 uncultured Oscillospiraceae bacterium | reverse complement strand
ATCAGCAGCCCATGTTGTAGAAGGTAGCTTTTATACAACCAGAGAGCCCCATATGCCTATTGAAGGCGATACAGTACAGGCCTACTGGGGGGATGATGGTCTGCTAACGATTCAGTGTAAAACCCAGATGGTCTATGCGGATCTCTTTGATATTTCTGCAGCCTCGGGCGTCCCCACTGAAAAACTTCGTGTCATAGAAAATCCCACAGGGGCTACCTTTGGTTGGGGTATAGCTGCAGCCTCTTATGCCTTGGCTGCCATCGCTTGCCTATGCTGTGATAACAAACCTATCGCACTTTCCTTCTCCTATGCAGAATTTATGGCCTTCTCCGGAAAGAGAGCCCCTTCCTATACCAATGCTCGATTAGCATGTGATAGCGAAGGGAAAATCATTGCAGCTGAATGGGATACCGGATTAGATCACGGTTCATATAACGAATTAGGCGATGATTTAATTTCCCGTCCCGCCCGTTTCACTTTCTTCCCCTACAATGTGCCTAACTGCCAGGCTTTAGCCAGGGTAGCTACGACTAATCATGCCTATGGTACTGCATACCGTGGCTACGGTTCCCCACAAGCCTATATGTCATCAGAATCCCTGATGGACATGATGGCAGAAAATATAGGCATGGATCCATTTGAAATCAGGTGGAGAAATATAGCCCGTCCCGGTGATCTCAACATCAACCAATATCCTTTCGTAGACTATCCTATGGAAGAAATCATGAAAACAATGAAGCCAATCTACGAAAAGGCTCTGGCAGAGGCCAAGGCAGCCGATACTCCGGAAAAACGTAGGGGGGTAGGCCTAGCTTGGGGCGGATATAATGTGACAGAGGGAACAGGTGACCAATGCACTGTTGCACTCGAGCTCCGTGAGGATGGTAAGTTTGTTAAATATGATACCTGGCAAGATCAAGGTCAGGGGGGAGATGTGGGTTCTCTCCATGTTACCCATGAAGCCCTAAAACCACTAAATGTAAGTTTAGATGATATCGTGCTCATTCAAAACGATAGTAAACACTGTCCGGACTCTGGTGCAAGTGCTTCATCACGTTCACATTACATGAATGGGAAGACCACATACATGGCAGCACAACAGCTAATCAACGCGATGAAAAAGGCTGATGGTAGCTATAGGACCTATGATGAAATGGTAGCCGAGGGCATACCCACCAAATACGAAGCCCAATATGAAAATCCCTCGGATCCGGACCTTTGCGATCTAGATCCTAATACAGGCAAAGGCAATCCCACACCTGATTACACCTATGCCCTCTTCCTAGCAGAGGTTGAGGTGGACACAGCTACTGGTAAAGCAACCGTAATCGGCTACACATGTGTAGATGATGTTGGTGCAATCGGAGATTTAGACTCTGTAAACGGTCAAGCCTACGGTGGATTATCACACTCTATCGGTTTCGCCCTTTCGGAGAACTACGATGATGTGAAAAAACACAACAACATTGCTGGTGCGGGTATTCCGACAATAAAGGATATACCGGACAAATTTGATATTATCCACTTGGTAACAGAAAGGAAAAAGAATCCCTTCGGATCGTCCGGTGCTTCCGAGGCCTATCAATCCTCAGGCCATGTGGCCGTAATCAACGCCATCAACCATGCCTGTGGTGTAAGAATATATGAATTGCCAGCCACGCCTGACAAGATTAAGGCTGGATTGGATATTCTGGCAAAAGGAGGTAATATCGAACCACCTAAAAAATATTTCCTAGGGTCGGATTTCCAAGAAGAAATTGATAAGATTAAGGCTAATCCAATTAAGGTTGACTAAAATGTAAGAAAAGATTGTCATTTAGGGTCGGCAGTTTAATAAAATCAAACTGCCGACTATTTTTTAGATACATATATTTCTATTTCCCAAAAAGCTCATGGGTATGTATAATAGGATTGTAAATAGGCCTTTATGAATCGTTCAGCAAGCCCTAATTTAGGAAGGCAAAATGAAAAAATACTACCTACAATTTCAAAACTGCTTACAAAAGGAAGTCCCCTTCTGCCAGGCTTCTTGCCCTTTCCATTTAGATATAAAGGATTTTATGGAAAAAGTTAATAGGGGGGCCTTTGATGCAGCCTATAAAACATATCGCAATGCTGTTACTTTCCCCGAAATTGTTGCAGCACTCTGTCCCCAGCCCTGCAAAAACCTTTGCCCACTGGGAGATGGAATTGATAGGATAGGGGCGATAGAGATCAGGGGGCTAGAGAGAAGGATATTGGCTGAAGTTAAGAATAACGAGCCAATCTTCTATAATGTTCCCCAAAAGAAACAGAGGGCAGCCATAATTGGTGGGGGAATAAGTGGCTTGGCCTGCGCTATTCGGTTGGCTTCAAAGAAATATTCTGTTGAAATTTTTGAAAAAACAGATCGCTTGGGTGGCCATCTGTGGGAAATTTCCAAGGGGGGTCCTCAAGTTGGAGGTCTTACGCCTGAAATCTTTCTAAACGAATTTGAACAGCAAATGAAGCAGGAAGATATTATCTACAATTTCAATAGGGAAATACGTGATATAAACCAATTAATTGCTCAAGGTTACAGGGCAATATATGTTGCCACCGGAGAAAAGGGGGAAGATTTCAACCTTCTTGACCAGGCTAATCAGAGCACCATTATAGACGGTGTAGCCTGCTTTGCAGGTGGATCCCTCACCGCTAGATCCACTATTGAGGCACTAGCTCAAGGCATAAGGACAGCCACCACCATTGAAATTTTCTTTAAAACTAAAAAAATTGATTTACTTGAGGACATAAGAACTAGCAAGACACAAATTGATTCATTAAAACAAACTAATAAAATAGGTCCCCCCCTAGACCCTTACGGTAAAGTCCCCATTGATAAAATAGTAGAAGAGACAGATAGGTGCCTTAAATGTCAGTGTGATTCATGCATGATAAGTTGCGACTTAGTCGCTTTCACCGAAAAATGGCCCCTAAGAATTAAAGATGAGGTCCAGGCAACCCTGCTGGAAGGCCAGGCGGATATTAAAGCACAGCCTGCTAAACGGCTAATTAATACCTGCACTCATTGTGGCCTATGTGAAAACATTTGCCCTGCAGCAATAGACATGGACAATATGTTTCTAAAAGCAAAAAAAGACCTGCATAGACAAAAGAAAATGCCTTGGGCCTTCCATGATTTTTGGCTTAGGGATATGGATTTTGCAGATGGGATTAGGGCCTCCTTAATTAGAAAGCCTAGGGGTATTTTGAAATCCCACCATGCCTTTTTCCCTGGCTGCCAACTAGGCGCATCAGACCCAAACTATGTGATTGAGTCATACAGGTGGCTCCTCAGTAAGGACCCTACTGTTTCTATCTTCCTTAAATGTTGCGCTACCCCAGCAAAATGGTCTGGAGATGAAAAAAGACACCAAGATGCCCTGGGTAAACTAAAAGAAGATTGGCAAAGGCTAGGGAAACCCAAACTAATTATCGCCTGCCCTAGCTGCATCAACAATTTCAAGGAATTTTTACCTGAAATAGATACTATCTCGCTCTATGAATACATGTCCAATGTAGGAGGGCCTGTGCCTGCAATGAAGGCTACGGATGAGAAATGGTCAATTTTTGACCCTTGCGCCACCAGCAAAAATAAAGAAATACCCAGGTCTGTACGAGAAATTATCAAGAAAGATGCCAAGTGGGAAATAGAAGCCTTAGCTGTTCAAGAGGGGCGGCCAGCCTGCTGTAGCTACGGTGGTCATGTATCTACTGCCAATCCAAAATTTGCAGACTTCGTTATAGATAGGAGAATATCTGAAAGTAAAAACCCTTATATTACATATTGTATCAATTGTCGCGATTCTTTTCTAGGCGCCGGCAAGAAAACAATTCACATTCTTGACATATTGTTTGGTGTGGATAAAAGCTATGGGCATGCAGTTTTACCCACGGTATCAAGTCGACGAAAAAATCGTATAAGACTTAGGAAAAATCTGCTTAAAGAGTTTTGGGGGGAAGAAACAATGGGTGAAGATACTAATAATACCGTCAAGATAACCCTTAGTCCCGAATTAGATGGCAAATTAAACAAGGAACACATTCTATTAGACGAGATTGCCGAGACGATTCATTTTTGCGAAAGAACAGGGAGAAAAATTAAAATGGTGGGGAAAAACACTTTCAGTGGCTATCATAAGATAGGCCACATGACCTATTGGGTTGAATATAGGCCAAAAGGAGAAAGTTATGAACTAATAAATGCATACTCCCACCGTATGGAAATAAAGTTGGAGGCGGTTTGGAATGGAAAAAAAGTCGATACCCATGTGTGATAGATGCAAAATATATTTAGAAATGGCAAATGTACACTTTGGCTATCTGGGCCACAACTTCCGCCATAAAGTCCTTCGTTGCCCTGAATGTGGACAAGTGTATTTACCGGAGGAGCTAGTTGAGCGGGTAAAAGAGGTAGAAACAAGCTTTGAAGATAAATAGGGTCTGCTGAACGGATTATTTTGTGAGCCAGAGTCCGTTCAGCCAGCAGATGGAATCTGCCAGCTATCGGCCAACCGCAGGTTCATGCCGATTGCAGACCCTAATTATTGGCGAGCTGAACAGATGGAATTATAGCTTTATTTTTATTCCATCTTTATAAGTGCAAGGATTATGGTAAAACACACTACTAATCCTTGCACCTGTAAGATTCATAAATGGCCATAACATTGTAAATATAGGCCTTTATGAATTGTTCAGCAAGCTTTAAACAATATGGGCTTAAAGGGCTTACAGGGCCAGCCTTCCAAGCAGGTATAGGATAAGATATACAATAGGCTGGTGCAAAACATAAACTATCAATGAATGGCGGCCCCCATAAAGAATGGGCCTTTCCCATAGGCCTATTGGTCTATTCGGAAAGATGGATTTACGGTTGGGGTAAAAAACAGGGCCTAAGACCGCGCCCAAAAGAAAAAATCCAAACCAGCGGAGCAGGGGGAAATAGTCTGCCGAATATAATCCCCCCCTACTATTAACTACTAGGCCTAAATATTTTATGGTGGTTTGCATGGGAAAATTGATGAAATATATGCCTGCACCCATTGCCAGCAAACCTATCATAACCATCCATCCGGTTTTAAACCGCCCTATAAAACAATATATGAGTATGGATACCGAGAGCATGTGCAGGACGCCGAAGCGGATTATCATCTTATTTTCTTGGCCTAGATAAGAGTCTATCCCATAGGTTATTAAAGTTAAAATCAAAGCTATCCCAGCTAGCCGCAAACCCCTTTTAAGATTTGAGTGACTAAAGGAGCAACTTATACCACAGATGAAAACAAAGAGGAATACAGCAATCCACCAGGCAATATCCCTTAAAATCCAGGTGTAGTAAAAGTCTGTAGACAACCTGTACAGGCCGTATAAGATACCTGACCCTTGTCCTTGTCCGAACCATTGATTTGGGAAAACATAGGCCAGGTCATAAAGGATATGGTCCAATACCATTAAAATGATACAAGTTCCTCGCAGAAAATCCAACTCCCAGATTCTTCTTCCGTAATATAGACCGTTGCCTTTTTGAAACTCCATATACTCTTTTTTAGCCTTTCCAGGGTTTTGCCCCTTAATAGGACAATTCTACCATCTGTTTTGCTAGTCCACAAGTTCATATCTTGCACTTCGAATTACCTGGTCACGCTTTATAAATGGCAAGCGAAACAAATCTACGGAATTTAGATATATGGTCACCGTTACCGATGGACACATACCTGGTTCTAAAGGACCATTTTTCTCATCTACTATTTCTATACCTGTAGTTAAACTATCCTCATCATTTAGCCTGAGGCTTTCACCCGCTTTTGAAATTAAATATCCTATGTATTTTTCCCCTTCCTCCTGGTTTATAACCATGAAACCCTGGCTATAAGCTTCCTCATCATAATAGAGGGCTGCTCCCCCTGCTGCCTCTTCACAGAGGGCCTTGAGAAAAGTCTGCAGACGAACATACCTGTTTAAATCCCCTTGATGGACGACAAATGTCGTATTGACAACAAGCATAGCTAAAAATACCAAAAATACCTTCATTACAAGTCCTTTCGGAAAACAATCTATTCAGGCAACAACTCGCTAGCAGCCA
>CAZMMB010000048.1:0-9166 GCA_964567325.1 uncultured Oscillospiraceae bacterium | reverse complement strand
AACTTTTTCCTTCTTTATTATATAGGCATAAATTATATAAGGTGATTTAAGCCAAATTGCTTATAAACATTTGCTAGCCTAAAATTACTTCATCCTTGACGATAGAATCCCACAGTTGTATAATTTATACAGCGTGCATAAACGCCAAACTTTATTTTTTTTTATCTCACTTTATAAGGAGGAAACCAAATGGGTAGAAAAATTCCTATGTGGCAAATCTTGATTGTAATGGTTGTCATGCTGTTTCTGCTTTTCTTTGAAATCATGAAAGGTAGCGGAGACGCCCACATCGCCTTGATTGTGGCTGCCATCATTGCGTCAATATTTGCTGTTCTCAACGGATGGAAGTGGTCTTTTTTGGAAAAAGGTATTTTAGCAGCTATTGACCGCTCCATGCAGGCCATGTTAATTCTGATGGTAGTTGGTACTATGATTGGTGCATGGATTGCAGGAGGCGTAGTACCTGCTATGATTTATTACGGACTCATGATTTTGAAACCATCCATATTCTTAGTAGCAGGCTCTCTCCTTTGTTGTATAGTATCCCTAGCAACAGGAAGTTCTTGGACTACCGCTGGAACAATAGGTGTAGCTTTAATAGGAGTCGGTATGGGTCTGGGCATTAACCCTGCGATGACAGCTGGCGCTATCGTTTCAGGAGCCTACTTCGGTGATAAAATGTCACCTCTTTCCGATACTACCAACCTAGCCCCTGCTGTGGCGGGTTCAAATTTATTCGAGCATATTAGACATATGATTTACACCACGACGCCCTCACTGTTGATTGCACTTATTATTTTTGGTTTTCTTGGAGCTGGTCATGGTGGCGATGAAATGGACATGAGCATTGTAACCACCTTAATGGATGGAATAAGGGCCGAATTCTGGATTTCGCCACTTCTCCTCCTTCCACCCTTGTGTGTAATTTTAATGGTTGCCTTTAAAATGCCGGCCCTTCCCGGGCTTATTGGCGGCACAGCGCTTGGTGTAGTCTTTATGGGCATTCAGGGCGTATCCCCTACAGAATGGGGTGAACTTTTGAACTACGGTTATGAATCCTTTAGCGAAATCGAAGAGATTGCCGAGCTGCTTACAAGGGGCGGAATGCAAGATATGATGTGGACTATATCTTTGATTATGTGTGCCATGACCTTTGGTGGTGTTATGGACTCCTCTGAACAACTTAAATCTTTAGCCGAGACAATGATGAAGGTTGCCACAGGCGTGGGCTCTTTGGTTACCGTCACAGTAGTTTCCTGCATATTTGTAAACATTGTCGCCTGCGACCAATACTTAGCAATCATCCTTCCCGGTAGAATGTACAAGGAGGCCTTTGAAGATAGACGGCTCAAGGCAAAAAATCTTTCTAGGTGCCTTGAAGATGCCGGCACAATGACATCTAGCCTAGTGCCTTGGAATACATGCGGTGCAACGATGGCTAAATTCCTGACAGTACCAACCTTCTCCTATCTTCCCTATGCATTTTTGAATCTTTTCAATCCAATTATATCTATCATCTACGGTTTTACCGGCTTCTCTATGCATAAGATGACGGAAGAAGAATACCAAAAAGTACTTGAACAAAGGAAATTGGATAAAGAACTAGCTATGAGAGCCTTAGAGGCATAACAAATTACATACCAAAAAGGGGCGCTAATGCCCCTTTTTTTTGTTGGCGCGCTCTTATTAACACTCCTTTTAGATATTCACCTTAACAGCCTTATTTATATGGAATAGGTATAAATAGGCCTCTTTTACCTGGACCTTTCGTATCCTGTTCAAAGCCTCTTTATATAGTTTAAGTTGGGGTCTATAGGATTCTACCAGGCTCAAGATACTATCATGGCTACCATCGGTATAATCTGTTTTGAAATCGACCAATACGAGCTTGTCCTTCTCCTTGAAATAACAGTCTATAATCCCTTGAATTATTATCTCTTCACCATCCTCATCCTTTTTCATATTAAAGGCTGTTTCCCGATAAACTTTCTCTGCCTTACAGAGCCTAGCCCCCATGGGCGAGTGGAAAAAGGATACGACTCTAGCGAAATCAATCAATTCCTTTTCTTCCTCTGTAAGCAGGTCACGATCAACGAGTTCGTTTGCAAATTCCTCTATTGAGTTGAGACTATAAGTTACCAAATTGAGGGGAATATGCTCCATTATAATGTGATAGGCATTTCCCCTTATAGTGCTTTTCGACTTAACGCCACCAGCTCCTATGCCTACCCTTTTCCTAGATTTAGAAGTCAATTCAGAAACGCTATATTTTGATTTCCTTCCTAAGGCACTAGGATATCCATAAGTCCAATTTAATTTCTCCCAGATAGTGTTTTTTACTGACCCAACCCCTGCAAATCCTTTTTCCATTTCATCTTGGAGTTTAACTTTTTCTTTATCTTGCCCAGCTTTTGCAATCTCTATCTTATCCCTTTCATGAATGTAAAATTTCACCCTTTTATTATCGCTTAAACTAGCCAGCATATAATCTAGGTAACTGTTCCCCTTAATTATTCCATCTATTCCCTGGACCTGGGCCCGCTGGACCATTTTTGCCACATCTTTCCCTGTTCCTAATAAGACCATTTTATCCTTCGCCCTTGTCAAAGCTACGTACAGTATTCTTATCTCCTCGGCGATAGCCTCTCTATCCACCCTGTCTTCAATTAAGTTTTGCAGCATCGTTTGCCTATAGCAGGGAAGGGCCCCATCAACCTGCCTTATACCCAAACCCAGTTCCTTGTGCAGACTTAGCTCCTTGCCAGCCTCACGATGGAAAAGCCTACCCAAGCCACCAAACATAACATAGGGATATTCAAGGCCTTTGCTCTTGTGTACCGTCATAATCCTAACTACATCATCGCCTTCACCTATAAGTTTCATAGGCGCCGAAGCAATTTTTCTTTCTTTAATAGCTTCAATATAGTTAATGAAACCAAAGAGACCTATTCCCGGATTATTTTCATATTTTAGGGCTTTGTCGGATAAGGCTCTCAAGTTGGCTTGCCTCTGGGCTCCCCCGGGCAGGGCCCCGATGTAATTATAATAGCCTGTCTCCAAAATCAATTTCCAAACAAAGTGGGATAGGCTCAGGAAGCTAGCCTGCTTTTTCCATTGGTCAAGCAATTTCAGGGTTCGGATACACCCTTCTTTGATAGCAATATCACTACCCATCTCCGAATAATGTTTGAAGGCTTTGAAATATGACCCTTCTTTAAACTCGCTGCGTATTAGTGCAAGATCAGCTATGGAGAAGGCAAAGATGGGGGACCTTAGGACGCTCAGCAATGGGACATCCTGTTTCCTGTTGTCAATAATCCTGAGAAGATTAACAAACACAGAGATTTCAAGGCTGTCAAAATATCCATCGCCTGTGTCCATATATGCAGGTATACCTTCCGATTCAAGGGCCTCCCTATAAATATCGGCTATGTTCACTGTGCTTCTCAATAGAATAACCATATCCCTTTTTCTCAGCTCCGTTATCTGGCCAGTTTTCGTGTCATAATAAGGCATTCCTATTGATTTTTTTATTAATCTTGCTGCAGTTATTGCCTCTATTTCGGTTTTTTTCAAATCCTTGATTTCATCATCAAGGCTCTCATCTTCTATAACCATATCATCGACTACATGAAATTCAACCTCATGGTCTAGGGGGCCATTATAGTCAACACCCTTATATAGGTAGGACCCCTCATCATATTCCATTCCGGAGTTCCTATGATTCATAATATTTACAAACAAGTGATTAACTACATCGATGATAGGGCCTTTGCTACGAAAGTTCCTGTTCAGGTCCAGCTTTATTTCCCAATCCTTTTTACTGTCCTTGAATTTCTCGTATTTCTTAATGAATATTTCCGGCTCTGCTAGGCGAAATTTGTATATGCTCTGCTTAACATCGCCAACCATAAAGACATTATCCTTCCTTTGTATCCTTGAGATTATGGCCTCTTGAATAAGATTGCTATCTTGGTATTCGTCAATAAAAATATATTTGAATTTATTTCTATACTCCTGAGCGGGCTCTGCCCTTGAAAGAATATCTAGGGCTAAATGCTCTATGTCAGAGAAGTCTACAAGCTTTCGCTTTCTTTTTTCTTGATTATAATATGTATTGAATGATTCAACCAATGCTTTTAGTGATTGACCAGCTGAATAGGTTTGATTAATCTCAGCAAGGGATGCTATTAAAGATTTTTTGCAATACCGATCTCTTATATTCCTAATGCATTTCTTGGCCCTATCCCTTAAAATTCCTATATCTTCTTTGACAGTAAGGTAATCGACCTTATCTTGTTTACTAGCAACAAACCTTTCAAAAGTAGCATTGGCGGCTAATCTTCTACCTTCATCAAAAGTTTTGGGAAATCCTTTGTAGATCTGTTCTACCATATCTAGATCTTTTTTTGCTTTGGGAATCAAGCTACATAGGTTGTTGTCCTCGACAATCTCTAAAACTTTTTTAAGCTTAGAAATAGAGGATGCAGTTTCCTCCTTTATGTTTTCCATCAATTCAGAATACAAGATGCTTCCCTTAAAACTATCCTCATCCATTAGCAGCTGATCCACCTTGTCCTCCAGCCACTCATAAGGATCAGGAAGACTTTGAAGGAAATTATGCACATTGAGAATCATGGTTTTAACGGAATCTTCGCTCCTGCTAGTCCCATAAAGCCTGAGGAAGTCCAGGAAATCCTTGGATCCTTTTTCAAAGCCCTTAGAAAAGAGCCTTTCCATAGCCTCATTTTGTAATAGTATTCTTTGGGCATCATCGCATATCTTAAAACCGGGTTCAATATCCACTAAATGAAAGTACCTTCGTATAACATCAAGCGCGAAGGAATGGAAGGTGCTTATATGTGCATTATGTATTTGATGCATCTGGTCGGGGATGGCGGAGACTATTTTTTCTTTCATTTCAGAGGCTGCAGCATTGGTAAATGTAACTACTAAGATCTCATCCAATGAAAGGCCATCTTTTACAATTATTTGCTTGATTCGTTCGACCAAAACCGCTGTTTTTCCAGATCCGGCAGCAGCGGAAACCAAAATACTTTTATTCCTGATTTCTATTGCCTGACTCTGTTCCTTTGTCCAGTCCATTGATACCCCTTTACTTTATATAAAACCCCTTAACTCAATTGCTGATTACTGACCAATTAGGATTTGCTGAACAATTCATAAACGTCTTCATTCACTGTATTGCGACCATTTATGAATCTTACATGTGCAAGGATTAGTAGTGTGTTTTACCATAATTTTTGCACTTACAAAGATGGAATAAAAATAAAGGTACAATTCCATCTGTTCAGCTCGCCAATAATTAGGGTCTACTATCGGCATAAATCAACGTTTTGCCGATAGCTGGTAGATTTCATCTGCTGGCTGACCGGACTTTGACTTTCAAATAATCCGTTCAGCAGACCCTAATTATATCAAATCTTTTGTCTAACTCTATATTTTTCACGAACTTTTTGTTATAATCTATTTCGCGTCCTTACAGATTACCTTGGTAATAAGGTCTGTTTAGCATTATGAACAATCCAGTATTGCCAAGCAAACTATATTTTGTATAGCAAGAAATTTGTTTGCTTACATAGATAACCGATAGATAGAATGGAGAATAATTAATGAATACAATGCTTATGATACTTGACGGCTTTGGCAAGGGGCCAGCTGAGCCTTGCACTAATGCCATTGCACTGGCGAAAACACCAAATCTAGACAAGCTATTCACTGATTGCCCAAACACCTTAATCAATGCCTCTGGAAAATCTGTGGGGCTTCCGGAAGGGCAAATGGGCAATTCCGAAGTAGGCCATTTGAACATTGGTGCCGGACGGCTTGTATACCAGGAGCTTACCCGCATATCCAAAGCAATTGATGAAGAAAGCTTTTTTAATAACATCCCACTAACTGCTGCTATGACACATGCCAAGCTAAACAATTCATCCCTGCACTTAATGGGATTGCTTTCAGACGGGGGGGTACACAGTCACTTGACCCATCTCTTTGCCCTCATAAGGATGGCCAAGGACCAAGGTCTAAAAAAAGTCTACATCCACTGCTTTTTAGACGGCAGGGATGTTCCGCCCAAAAGCGCTGGAACCTACATCAATCAATTAAATGAATTCATCCAAAAACAGCAAGTGGGACAAATAGCATCAATATCTGGCAGATACTATTCCATGGACAGGGACAATAGATGGGAGAGAATTGTGAAAGCCTATGATGCCCTAACAAAGGGTGGGTCCATATTTGCAAATAATGCAGCCGACGCCCTCAATGCCGCTTACCAGGCTGGTGATAGCGATGAATTTGTTAAACCTGTTATTATTCAAAAGGAAGGTCAACCCTTACCTATTATAAGAGATAAGGACTCCATAATATTTTTCAATTTTAGACCCGACAGGGCAAGACAATTAACTCGCTCTTTCGTTGATGACAATTTCACCGGATTTGCAAGGTCCAAAAGGCCCTTGGGATTGCACTTTGTATGCATGACCCAATATGATGCAGAGATGCCCAATGTTCTGCTAGCCTTCCCTCCCCAGTCATTGAAGAATACCTTTGGCGAATATGTATCTAAACTGGGCTACCGCCAGTTACGCATTGCGGAAACAGAAAAATATGCCCATGTTACCTTCTTTTTTAACGGTGGAGTGGAAGCAGCTAACCCAGGCGAGGATCGAATATTAGTTCCTTCTCCTAAGGTCGCCACCTATGACCTCATGCCTCAAATGAGTGCCTTTGAAGTTACTGACCGCGTTGTCAAACTTATTAACGAAAAGAAATATGATTTTATAGTGCTAAACTTTGCAAATCCTGATATGGTGGGCCATACTGGGAATATTGACGCCACCATCAAGGCTATCGAAGTACTAGATATTTGTGTTGATAGGATTGTAAAAGCCCTGAAATCCTCCCAGGGCCAATTAATACTGACCTCAGACCATGGAAATGCTGATTGCATGAGAAATGCCCAGGGAGAAACAGTAACCGCCCACTCCTCAAATCCTGTTCCTTTTTTAGTTATGGCAAAGGATGAAATTGAATTGTCGGAAAACGGCACCCTTTCCGATGTTATTCCTACTTTGCTAGATCTAGCAGGGGTTGAAAAACCAATAGAAATGACTGGGCGCAGCCTGATTATAGCAGAAGGTGAATAGGGAAACAGGAAGGGAATTCGAATCGAATCCTAATTCTCTATCCCTACCCTAGCCTTAACGCCAGCATTATAATAATGCTTAATTTCCTTCATTTCAGTAACCAAATCAGCCTTATCAATGATTTCCTGGGCTGCATACCTGCCAGTTAATATTACCTCTGTTCCCTCCGCCTTTAAATCTAAAACAGAGAGAACATCTTCCAATGAAATCAATTCAAAATATAATGCCGTGTTAATCTCGTCAAAAACTACCATATCGTATTCACTGGAAGATAAGATTTCCCTCATCCTATCAAGGCCTTTTTGAGCATTCTCTATGTCCCTAGCCGTAGGTCTTCCCCGCAAAAAGTCAGGGCCTCCGAACTGCTCCATTTCCAGTTTATCGAAGTATTTCGTTGCCTTTAGTTCACTGTAATCCTGCCCTTTCATAAACTGTCCAAAAAACACCTTGTTGCCTGCACACAAACTTCTAAGAGTAATCCCTAGGGCTGCTGTTGTTTTCCCTTTTCCATTTCCCGTATATACCTGTATATATCCTTTTTCAATTCCCATATCCTACTCCTCCATTTCATGATCTACTTGCCAAAACCGTCTAAAAAATTAGAGCTACTAACTGCTTGTATATCAAAACATTATAAGCATAAATTACCTGCATAAAATCCTGCAGTCCACCCGGAGCTCCATGCCCACTGCAAATTCCATCCCCCGCATTTGCCATCAACATCCAGCAATTCACCGGCGAAAAATAATCCAGCAACCAAGCTTGATTCCAAAGTATCAGCTGATACTTCCTTGCAGTTCACACCACCCACTGTAACCTGGGCTTCTACCCAACCCTCTGTACCTTTTATAGCCACCCGCCTACACTTGAGCAACTTTGCTAACTCCAACAGCTGGTGCTCATCCACTTGGCCTACCATAGTGGTGACATTTATCCCTGCCATTTCAAGATATGAGGCTATTAGTTTTTCCTTCAACATGCCTCTTAAGAAGCTATCCGCTGTCCTATCCTTCATATTTACCCTTTTATCCCTTAATAATCCAGAAACCTCTTCCAAGGGAAAACCGGGAAAGAGGTCGATTTCAATGTGAAATTCGCTAGCTTTCTCGCCTAGGTGTCTGCTCAAGTTGAAGATGCATATTCCTGAAAGTCCTTTACCTGTAAATTGTATCTCCCCCTCTTCCATCCCTATTAGTTGATCAGCTTTTTTAAGACTTACGATTCCCTTGGATCTTACACCCTTAAGATTTTTAAAAGATTTTTCTTCTGTCAAAATCTGTACCAGGCCGGGAAGAGGGCGAACTAAGCTGTGACCAAATCCTTTCGCAAAACCATAACCATCACCAGTTGAGCCAAACTTATGCCCTGCCTTACCACCGGTTGCAAGTATCAGCATCTGCCCCTGCAAATTAGCCTCCTCTAAATCAACATGAAATACCTGACCCTTCTTATACACATTTTTAACTTTACTAGAAAGTAGAATGTTTACATTTTTTGACCTAAGTTCATCTTCCATGGCTGCGATTACAGATCTTGCTTGTTCTGAATAGGGATATAACCTGCCCCCTCCTTCTTCTCTTGCCAAAATCCCAAGCTCACTCCATAGCTTGACCGTATCTGCAGGAGACAGTTTTCTAAAGACCCCCTCTGCATGTTCAATGCTTCCGCCATAATCCTGCGCCTGGCAGAATCGATTGGAAAAATTGCACCTGCCATTACCTGTGGCCGCAATCTTTTTACCTAGGTCGGGGTTTTTCTCGACTAAAACAATTTCCTCCCCTGGTATGATACGGCTTGCTGATATGGCCGCCATCATTCCGGCAGCCCCTCCCCCTATTATCACCAGTTTATATTTCATAACACCCAATCCTTAACTTTTCAAATCCTGAACTAATTAGTGCTTGCTGAACGATTCATAAAGGCCTATATTTACAATGTAATGGCCATTTATGAATCTTACAAGTGCAAGAATAAATAGTGTATCTATCCATAAT